>JAMFRY010000204.1 GCA_026225015.1 Alphaproteobacteria bacterium | reverse complement strand
TTTGGCAGTCTTCTGCCCAGCGAGGCCGGCGCGCGGGCGGAATGCCTTTCTTGGCTTTTCTGGCAGATGGGAAGCGCGCCGTATCTGGGCGGAGGCTTTGGGCATTTTTACGCCTATGCACCGACGAAAATCGAATACGCGATCGACCGCTTCGCCATGGAGGTAAAGCGCCAGCTCGACGTGCTCGACAAGCAACTTGCAGAACATGAATATATCGCCGGTCACGCATACACGATCGCCGACATCGCGATCTGGCCATGGTATGGCGGTTTGGCGAAGGGCTTGCTTTACGGAGCGGGTGAGTTCTTGTCGGTGGAAACCTACAAGCATCTCCAACGTTGGGCCGACCTGATCGGTGACCGCCCGGCTGTCCGACGGGGGCGGCTGGTTAACCGTATCTCCGGTGAACCTTCGAGCCAGCTGCCAGAGCGCCATAGTGAGTCCGATTTTGTAACCAGAACGTAGGATAAGTCAGCGCAATCCTAGCAACAGCAGCAAGGCTGTGCAGCGTCGCAAGATCAGCTCTGTTGCTCGGGCGATATTAGCGTAGGCATTCTCTAGGCTGGTCAGCCTTGGAAAAATTCAAACTGACCCACTACCCGGCGCGCGGTAGATGCTCACGCTGAAATTTTTGCCCCGCCAGTTCCCATCCGCCAATCGCCAGGTGAACTCGATCGCTCCCCCCGCTGGCAGCTCGGCACTTTGCAGCTCTGCCGTATCAATATCGAGTCCGGTATCAACGGTGGCGATATCCTCGAATGTTGCCCAGCCATCGGCGGTCCAGCGCACCATGCCCGGCGAGGGCAATTCAACGCGCAGGTTCTGGCCTTCGGGGATTTTACTCCGCCACCATTCCTCCCGCCAGTCGCGGCAGCGCGGTTTCGTATTCTGCTCGATATAACGTTGCACCGTCTGCGGCGGCAGGTCGAACACCGCGCCGTCGCGCAAACTGCGCAGGAGTTTGATATACTCCGCATGCGCCCAGACCAGCGGCATGGCGGAGCCGCTAGGCCGGCCGTGGAAAAGTTCACGCTCCGGGATGTCGCCGGCATCCCAGACCTGTTCGGGCAACATGCCGCCGGGACTCGTGCTTTCCTCGATCGTGGCGCGCAGGCGTCTTGCTTCCATAATATCGCCCGCGGCGATGGCGTAATGCGCGCGTTCGCCGGTCAGTAACGGCCAGGCCCGGCCGATCCCGGTGCCGTCGAACGGGCTGCCATCCGCATGCTCGCCATAGCCGTCATGGTTATAGCGGTGCCATAACGGGCCCTGCGGCAATTCCACCTTGGTCAAATAGTCGATGACCTTCAGGCTGTCGCGAATACGCGGATCATGCGCCGAACGCAGCCCCAGGCGCACCAGCGCCACCACGTCGGCGCCCACCAGGTCCTCGGCCGCGATCTGGTTCTGCCCGGCCGGCTGGTTCTTCACCAGCACCTCGCCGCCGGCCGCGATCGCCAGGTCTCGGTTTCCCTCGCCCACGATGCGCAGATAATAGCCCTCGACCTCGCATTGCTTGGCAAGCGCGGTGCCCGAAACATACAGCCAGCGCTCCAGATCTGCGTTCCAGGCATCCGCGGTATCGCGCAGGAACCCGGCGATGGCGGGCTCGTTCAGCCGTTCCGCGATGTCCGCCGCCGCCAGCAGCCCGGCGATCTCCACCGCGATGGTTGCCGGGGTATAGCCGGAATTCTCCTCCCAGCGATCCTGGCCGGTTGAAGGGCCTTGCCGCACGATGAAGGCGGCGGCACGCCGCGCCATCGGCCAGTATTCGATCAACTCGCCCTCCGGCACCGCGCCATGCCGGAACGCAAGATCCAGCAGCAATATTGGAAAGGCGGTCTCGTCTATCTGCGTACCGCTCCAATAGGCGGTGCCGTCCAGCCAGGTGTTTTGCAGCCAGTCGCCGCGCTCCTCCTGGATCACGCGCAGATATTTCAGGGTGCGCTTGGCGTCTGTCTTGGCCCCGCAAGCGAGCAGCGCGCCGGCGGTCTCCACCAGGTCACGCGGCCAGACCAGATGGTAGCCGCCGATATCGTCATCACCTTTGCTGGCGCCCCAGGGGATCGAGAGGCTGGCGATCGATCCGCCGGGAAAAAGCGGGCTCTCATGGCAGCGCAACACTGAGGTGCTGATCCGGTACAAATTATTCGGCGATCCGGTCGGCACGGTATCCAGCGGCTGCAATCCGTGCTGCCAGGCCTCCCAATTAGCGGCCGATTCGGCCTCCGCCCGTTCATAGCCGCGCTCCAGGCTGGCAACCGCCTGAAACGCCGCGGCCGCCGGATCGCGCCCGAATCCCAAGGCCAGCAAAAAAGGCCGGCTCGCATCCAGCTCCCCGCACAGGCCGATATTGCCATCCGGGGCAAGCTCATATTCTGCTGCCAGCGCGCCATGCTCCTGCAGGAGTTGCCAGCCGTCAGAAGTACCGGCGAAGCCCACACTGCGTTTTAAGAAAGGCGTGGAACTGCAGAGCGCCAGCGAGGTGCCGTCGCCAGAGGCGAACAGCATTTTTCGACCCTTATAATTTTCCACCCAGCCGGTATTATGGCCGCCGCCATTCACCAGATGCGGCGCCAGCAGCACGAATAGCCGCAGGTTCTTGATCCCCGGGCCGGGGATCAGGCGGATTTTCTGCAATACGCAATCATGCAGCGGATCGGCCAGAACCTGCTTCAAAATGCTGAAACGATGCTGCGAGCAGGTATTGACAAGATGGAAGATCGGCACGCCGTCGGCGAAGCGGCGCAGCCGGCTACGGGTATCGCGTTTCTCCTCGGCAAAAAATCCGCTAGGTAGGCCGTCTGTTACGATCAGCCCCATATCGCGGGTGCAGGCTGTATCCACGGATGGATAGTAGATTTCGTTCAGAATGCCGTGGCTGAGCGTGAACCAGACCGAGCTGCGCGGCGAGAGCGCGGTTCCCACCCCGTCTTTGGCGCTCGATGTCCACCGCGCCGCAATGCCGGGAGAACCGGGGGCGTTCAGCATTTCCGTATCCTACAAAAGAGAATCCGCGTTTTGCTTCACAAAAAAAGTTCAGTCTTAGCCGCGGGCATTGGGGTTTGGGTCCCAGCGCGGCGGGCGCTTCTCGGCGAAGGCATTGGGGCCTTCCGTGAAATCCGGATGCGCCCAGTGCAGTTTCAGAAGCTCCCAGCCGAAATCCGGCGCCGCCGGGTCTGGCAGCTCGGTCGAAGCCCAAATGGCGCGCTTGGTATGGGCCATCGCCTGCGGCGAGTTCAACGCAATGCCAGCCGCCAATTCATGCGCGCGGTTAAGGGTGGCGGCAGCATCCGGTTCCAGCAGATCGACCATGCCAAGCTGGTAGGCCCGTTCCGCCGGCATGCGATAGGATCGGCCGGCTAGGCCCAGAAGCAGGGCGGCGCCGAGCCCGGCACGACGCGCGATGCCGATGGATTCGAGCCCGGAGACCTGGCCGACGCTGACATGCGTATCCATGAAGGCGGCGTTGGCGGAGGCGATGACGATGTCGGAATCGGCGACGAAATGCAGGCCGCCGCCATTCGCGAGCCCGTTCACCGCGCAGATCACCGGCTTGCTCAACCGGCACATCCGCGGTGAGAAGCGGTTTACCGCGGCGTTCGGCTTGTTGTGCAGCGTGCCCTGGCCGACTTCCAGCTTGCCAACCGCGGCGCCGGTGCAGAAATGCCGCTCGCCCGTGCCTGTGATTATGGCAACGCGGATGGCTGTGTCCTCTTCGATCCGATGCCAGGCCGCTTCCAGTTCGATCAGCATTTGCGGAGTCAGCGCATTGCCTTCACGTGGCCGATTGAGCGTGACGATCGCGATGCTGTCCTTGACGTCGAATAAAAGCGGTGCGGCTTCGTTCATGTTGCTCCCCCTAGCGGTCTGGCCGTGCTTCGGCGATAGAGCATATCGGCTTTGTCCCGCAACCTTTTGGCGGATATGGTGGGGCATTGTCGCGCCCCCGGCGATGTGAGATGCAACGCAGATGGGGAGCATTCGGATCATTGCCTTGCCGGGCTTGCCGTTATTCGCCCCCGGCGATGATCTTGCCGGCGCCATTGCCGAGGCGCTGGGGCGCGCGGATGTGATGCTTGCCAATGGCGATGTGCTGGTGGCGGCGCAGAAAATCATCTCCAAGGTGGAGGCGCGCGCAGTTAGGCTGGCGGATGTCGCGCCATCGCCGGCGGCGCAGGCTTTGGCAGAGCGGACGGGAAAGCATCCGGCGGTGGCGCAGCTCGTATTAGACGAATCCCAGGCGATCATGCGCGCCAAACAGGGTCTGGTGATTGCGCGGCATCGGCTTGGCCATGTTGCGGCCAATGCCGGGATCGATGCCTCCAATGTGGCAGATGCGGGTGGCGAGACGGTATTGCTCTGGCCGGTTGATCCGGATGCCAGCGCCCAGCTGCTGCGCCGGCGGCTCGAGGCGCGGTTTGGGGTAAAAATCGCCGTGGTGATCAGCGATAGCCTGGGTCGCGCCTGGCGGATGGGAACCATCGGCACGGCGATTGGCGCATCGGGCATGGCCACGTTGATGGACCGGCGCGGCGAGGTTGATTTATTCGGCCGGGAATTGCAGGCAACGTTGGTTGGGCGCGCCGATGAGCTGGCGGCCGCGGCCTCGCTGGTGATCGGCGAAGCGGCGGAGGGAACGCCGGTCGCATTGATTCGCGGCGCCAGCTATGATCGCGACGAAACACAAGGGATTGGGCCCACGCTTCGCCCGCTGCACGAGGATATGTTCACATGACGCCAGAACAACAGGCGCAAAATGCCGAATTGCTGGCCGCGGATTTACCTACGCTGATGGCGCGCGCGGCTGCATTGCGCGATGCCGGGCATGGCAAGCTTGTAAGCTACTCACGCAAGGTTTTCATTCCGCTTACGCAGCTCTGCCGCGATGTATGCCATTACTGCACGTTTTCCAAACCACCCCGGCCGGGCGAGGCGGTTTATCTGGAACGGGAGCAAATCCTGGCCATCGCGCAGGCGGGCAAGGCGGCCGGCTGTACCGAGGCTTTGTTCACCTTGGGCGAGAAGCCGGAACTGCGCTTTGCCGCGGCGCGCGAGGCGCTGGACCGGTTGGGCTTTGCCACCACCATCGACTATCTGGCGGCGATGTGCCGGCTGGTGCTGGATGAAACCGGGCTGCTGCCGCATGCCAATCCCGGCACCATGGCGGTTGAGGAAATGTTGCTGCTGCGCCAGCACAGCATCTCGCAGGGGATTATGCTGGAGAGCATATCCGAGCGGCTTTGCGAGCGCGGGGGTGCGCATTACGGCTCGCCGGATAAACGGCCGGAGCTGCGTTTGCAAACCATTCGGCTGGCGGGCGAGCATAAAATTCCCTTCACCTCCGGCATTCTGATCGGCATTGGCGAGACGCAGGAGGAGCGGCTGCAGGCGATGCGCGCGCTCAACGATCTGCAACTTGCGTATGGCCATATTCAGGAAATCATCATCCAGAATTTCCGGGCCAAGCCGGATACGCGCATGGCAGGGGCACCGGAGCCGGATTTGCAGGAACTGCTCTGGACCATCGCCGCCGCGCGGATCGTTTTTGGACCGGCGATGAACATTCAGGCGCCGCCCAATCTCTCCGGCGATGAATTTGCCGTTCTGATCGGCGCCGGCATCAATGATTGGGGCGGCGTTTCGCCGGTGACGATCGACCACGTGAATCCGGAAGCGCCCTGGCCAAATTTGGGGCATCTGGAAACGGAGACGGCGCGGACAGGCAAAATTTTGGTCCAGCGTTTGCCGATTTATCCGGCTTATCTGACTGAACCGCGCAAATGGCTTGATGCCAAACTGATCCCGGCCGTTTTGCGTTCTGCCGATTCGGAAGGTTTTGCGCGGGCGGATGCGTGGAGCCCTGGCGCGGTCATTTCGCCGCCGGCGATGCTGTTTGCCCGCACGCCGCAAGGGGCCCGGCTGGGTACCGTGCTGCGCGCTGCGGCAAATGGCGATGAGCTGCAAGAACGGGATATCGAGTTGCTGTTCGCGGCGCGCGGCGCGGATTTCGACGCGGTTTGCGGTGCGGCGGATGCGCTGCGGCAACAGGTAAATGGTGATACGGTCAGCTATGTCGTCACCCGCAATATCAACTACACCAATATGTGCTTCTATCACTGCAAATTCTGCGCCTTCTCCAAAGGCAAGGCGCATGAGGATTTGCGCGGGCCGGCCTATGACCTTGAACTTTCCGAAGTCGCGCGGCGCGCCGAGGAAGCTTGGGCGCGAGGTGCTACGGAAGTTTGCATGCAAGGCGGCATTCATCCGGACTATACCGGCGATACCTACCTGGCGCTGTGCCGCGCGGTGAAAGAGGCCGTGCCGCAAATGCATGTACACGCCTTCTCGCCGCTGGAAATCCGGCATGGCGCCAGCACGCTGGGCCTTTCACTCACCACCTATCTGGAGCGGCTGCGCAAGGCCGGTCTCGCCAGCCTGCCCGGCACCGCGGCGGAAATTCTGGATGACGACGTGCGCGCCGAGCTTTGCCCGGATAAGCTGAACACGGCGGAATGGACCCTGGTAATGCGCGCCGCCCATGCGGTTGGGCTGCGAACCACTTCGACCATCATGTACGGGCATATCGAAAAACCGCTGCATTGGGCGCGGCATTTATTGCATATTAGAAACATCCAAAAGCAGACGGGTGGCTTTACCGAATTCGTGCCCTTGCCCTTCGTGCATATGGAAGCGCCGATCTTCCTGAAATCCGGCGCCCGGCAGGGTCCTACGTTCCGCGAGGCGATTTTGATGCATGCGGTGGCAAGGTTGGTGCTGCATCCGCATATCACCAACATCCAAGCTTCCTGGGTGAAGCTGGGCGAGGCTGGGGCCAAGCGCGCCTTGGGCAGCGGGGTGAACGATCTTGGCGGCACGTTGATGAATGAGAGCATTTCCCGGGCTGCCGGCGCCGCGCATGGGCAGGAGCTGGACCCGCACGGGATGGAAGCGCTGATCCGGTCGGTGGGACGGGTCCCGCGTTTGCGCAACACGCTGTACGGCGACGCGCCGGAATTGCAGCGCGCGAAGGCTTACCACGCGGCAGAGCTGGCGCCGATCGTGCTCAACGCCCCGCGTAAGCGGACAAAAGTGGCAGCGGAATGATCATTGCTCTGGCCGGCGGCGTCGGCGGCGCGCGGCTTGCCAATGGCCTGGCGCGTATTCTGCCCGAGAGCGAGCTTGCCGTTATCGTCAATACCGGGGATGATTTCCGGCATCTCGGCCTGCATGTCTCGCCCGATCCGGATACGGTGATGTACACCCTCTCCGGGCTGAACGATACCGAACGCGGCTGGGGGCTTGCCGGCGAAACCTTTGCCTGCATGGAAGCGGTAGGGCGCCTTGGCGGCGAAAGCTGGTTCGCGCTGGGCGATCGTGACCTTGCCACGCATATCGAACGCACCCGCCGGCTCGAAGCGGGGGAAACGCTTTCCAGCATCACAGCGGATTTCTGCGCCCGGCTTGGCATCCGGCAATTGATCGTTCCGATGAGCGACGATCCGGTGCAAACCAGGCTTCGCACGCCGGAGGGGGAGCTGGCCTTTCAGGATTATTTCGTGCGCCGTCGCTGCGAGCCAAAGGTGACTGGGGTTGAATTCGCCGGCGCGACGGCAGCTTCGCCAAGCCCGATCCTGGTCAGCCTGATGCGCTCGGAGCGCTTGAGCGGTATCGTCATTTGCCCATCAAACCCGTTTCTGAGCATCGAGCCGATCCTCGCGGTGCCGGGGGTTCGGGACTGGCTGTCGCGGCGAACAGTCCCCTGCGTCGCAGTATCGCCCTTGATCGGCGGCAAGGCGGTGAAGGGACCGGCCGCCAAGATGATGGCGGAGCTTGGGCTGCAGACCACGCCGCAAGCGATCGCTACGCAATATGAAGGGCTGATCGACGGGCTGGTGATCGACCGTGCCGACGCAGCGCAGGCATATCCGCCCTGCCACGTCACCGATACGCTGATGCGCAATGTGGCCGGCCAGGAATTTCTGGCCCATGAGGTGCTGCGCTACCTGGAGCAGTTGCGCGCCAGCCCGGCGTCATGACGATCTGGGCGGCGATTCCGGTAAAACCAATTTCGGAGGGTAAATCGCGTCTGGCGGCGGTGCTTTCCCTACAGGCCCGCGAGCGGTTGAATGCGGTTTTGTTCCGCCAAACCCTGGATGCCGTCGTTTCGGTATTCGCCGCCAAAAATGTCATCGTGGTGAGCCGGGATGCCGGGTTGCGCGAGTTGGCCGAGGCGCGCGGCATGCGGGCGGTCGCCGAGCAGGGCGATAACCTCAACGATGCGCTCACCCAGGCGGCAAAGCTTGTGGAGGACGACGCGCTGCTCGCCATCAGCACCGATCTGCCGGAAATCAACCCGGAGGACGTGCGGGCGATGCTGTTCCAGGTCAGGCCTGGCGTGGCGATTGCGCCGGATCGGGCGCGGCGCGGCACCAATGCGCTGTTTACCGCGCCCGCCGGCTGCATCCCGTTCCGCTTCGGGCAGGACAGCTTCGCGGCGCATTTTGAGGCGTCGCGAAGCGCCGGAATTGCGCCGGCGATCATCACCCGGCCCGGCCTCGCCTTCGACCTCGATATGCCAGAAGACTTGGCCGCCTGTCCGCCATCGATGGGTTTGGGCGCCGGGCAAGCCCATCACAAGGTGGCTTTATTTCAAAAAACCGGTTACTAGCCGGTTTTGCATTTTTTGCGATAGCGTTTAAATCACCCCATCGCTAAGAGGGTGTTCAGCAAATAACGATTGGAACCAGGAAATGAGCTGCCAACCGAGTCCTTGCCCGTCAGCAGAACATGTCGATATCCCCGCTTTGCGCGCGCGGTACCGCCAGGAGCGTTCGATCCGCATCAAGCCGGAGGGGCAGCAGCAATATGTGCGGCCGGTGGAGGATCTGGCCGAGGTGTATGAGGGCGATCCGTATATGCCGGTCATCCCGCGGGCGCCGATTTCTGAGGAGATCGCCGTTGCGGTGCTGGGCGCCGGCTGGGCCGGTGTGCTCGCAGGCTATCATCTGCATAATGCAGGGGTTAAAGACGTCCGCGTGATCGACCATGCCGGGGATTTCGGCGGGGTGTGGTACTGGAACCGCTATCCGGGCCTGTCGTGCGACAACGACGCCTATTGCTACCTGCCGCTGCTGGAGGAGATGAATTTCCTGCCTGCCAAGCAGTTTACCGACGGCTTCGAGATTCGCGAATATTGCCAGAGCATCGCCAAGAAATTCGGGCTGTATGAAGGTGCGATGTTCCACACGCTCATCACCGGCCTGCGCTGGGACGAGGCGATCAAGCGCTGGCGGATCTCGACCAATCGCGGCGATGATATCAAGGCGCGCTTCGTCATCATGGCAAACGGGCTGCTCAATATTCCCAAACTGCCCGGCATTCCCGGCATTCATGGGTTCAAGGGCAAGATGTTCCACTCGGCCCGCTGGGATTACGACTATACCGGCGGCGAGCAGAAGAACCCGGTGCTGGACAAATTGGCGGATAAGCGCGTCGCCATCATCGGCACCGGCGCCACCTCGGTGCAGGCGGTGCCGTTCCTGGGCAAATATGCCAAGCAGCTTTACGTGCTGCAGCGCACGGCCTCCACCGTCGATCAGCGCGTCAACCCGCCGACCGATCCGGAATGGGCCAAAACCCTGAAACCGGGCTGGCAGCGCGAGCGGCAGCGCAATTTCCAGCACCTTGCCTTGGAATTCCCCGCGCCCGGCGATACCGACTTGATCTGCGACATCTGGACCGAGATCAACCGCAACCTAACCGCCGAGTTCGAGCGAGAGGGCTTTCCACAATCGGCCGAGGAATACCTGGCCAAGCGGGAGGTCATGGATTACCGGGTGATGGAGCGGTTGCGGCTGCGGCTCGAATCCATCGTGGATGACAAACAGGCCGCTGAAATTCTGAAACCCTGGTATCGCTATCTCTGCAAGCGGCCGGCTTCCAACAATGAATATTATCCCACCTTCAACCGCCCCAATGTGAAGGTGATCGACGTATCCAAAACGCAAGGGGTGGAAGCGCTGACCGAACACGGCTTCATCGCCGCCGGAGTTGAATATCCGATCGACTGCCTGATTTTCGCCAGTGGCTTCGAAGTCACCAGCGATCTCGACCGGCGCTGGGGGATCGATGTGTTCGAAGGAAGGGGTGGCAAGTCGATTTACGAGGCCTGGAGCGCGGAATACCGTACTTTGCATGGCATGATGGCGCATGGTTTCCCGAACCAGTTTTTCACCGGCTTCATCCAGGGCGGCTTCGCGGCCTCCACCACCGAGACGTTCAACCAGCAGGGCAAGCATATCGCCTTCATCATAGCCGAAACCTTGAAGCGCGGCGCCGCCGTGGTTGAGCCGACGCTGGAAGCACAGAACGCCTATGTGGATTTGATCCGCGCGACCGCGTTCGACAACTCCGCCTTCATCCGTGAATGCACGCCGAGCTATTTCAACAATGAGGGTGTGGAAGTGGCGAATGAAAAGGGCGAGACGAAAATCCGCTTCTATACCGGCGAGGTTTACGGGCCTGGTTGGTACGCCTTTCTCGAATTGCTGGAGAACTGGCGCGATAGAGGCGATCTGCAAGGGCTGGCGCTGGCGGAGTGAATTTTCGCGGAGCCGATAAACCTGGGAGGCACGTTCGATGGGTGAACTGAGATATGATGGCCGCGTTGCCGTGATTACCGGCGCCGGCCGTGGCCTTGGGCGTTCCTACGCGTTGCTGCTCGCCGCCAGGGGTGCCAAAATCGTGGTGAACGATCTTGGCGTCGGGCCGAAAGGCGACAACTCAGATGCCGGGCCGGCCGAGGAGGTGGTGCGGGAAATAAAAGTGGCCGGCGGCGAGGCGATTGCCAGCACCGATAGCGTGGCGACGCCGGAAGGTGGTGCGGCGATCATTGACACTGCCATCAAGCATTTCGGGCGTATCGATATCCTGGTCCATAATGCCGGGAATGTCCGGCGCGGTTCGCTTAAGGAACTAAGCTACGAAGACCTGGAATCTGTGCTGAGCACCCATCTGCGCGGCGGCTTTCATGTGGTGCGGCCGGCTTTTCCGCTGATGGCGGCACAGAAATATGGCCGGATCGTGCTCACCTCCTCGATCAACGGGTTGTACGGCAATGCGAACGTGGTGAATTATTCCATGGCCAAGGCCGGGTTGATCGGGCTTTCCAACGTCGCCGCGATCGAAGGGTTCAGCGACAACGTCAAATCCAACTGTATCATCCCCACCGCCGTCACCCGCATGTCGGAGGGGATTGACACCAGCAAATTCCCGCCGATGGACCCGGATTTGGTGGCGCCAGTCGTCGCCTGGCTCGCGCATGAAGCCTGTTCCATCACCGGCGAGATGCTCATCTCCGTTGCCGGCCGTGTCGCCCGCGCCTATTCGGCGGAAACGGCAGGGGTGTTTAAGTCCTCCTGGACCATCGAGGACATCGCCGCGAATATCTACGCCATCCGCAACACCGAAAACCCCTGGCATTTCGCACCGGCGCCAAGAGGCCATCTCGACCATCTGGCAAAAAGCTTCGAAGTGGCAACAAAAAATTGAGTTGCGCGTAGAAGGAAACGCTTCTCTCTGTCTTCCTGGCGAAGACAGGGTAGGAAGCGTCAAGACTATCAGGTCCGAAAACCGCGAGACAAAACATCGGGGAGCCTCCATCTTGCGGGCATGGACCTCGACCACAATGCCTGCTTCCGGGCAGTTCAAACGCGAGACGCCCGCTTTGACGGGCGCTTCTTCACCGCGGTGAGGACAACCGGCATCTATTGCCGCCCGATTTGCCCCGCCCGCACGCCGAAGCGCGAAAACATGGTCTTTTTTCCCACGGCCGCCGCGGCGCAGGAGGCCGGGTTTCGCCCCTGCCTGCGCTGCCGGCCGGAAACCTCGCCCGATTTGGGCGCCTGGCGGGGCGCTTCCAATACGGTCTCACGCGCCCTGGTCCTGATCGAATCCGGCGCGTTGGACGAGGGCGATGTGGGGGAATTGGCCGGGCGCCTTGGCGTCGGTGAGCGGCAGTTGCGGCGGCTGTTCCGCCAGCATCTCGGCGCCTCGCCGATCGGTGTTGCCCAGACGCGCCGGGTGCTGCTCGCCAAGCAACTGATCCATGAGACCGGCCTTTCCATGACCGAGGTGGCGCTGGCGTCGGGCTTCGGCAGCGTGCGGCGCTTCAACGAGACCTTCCAACGGCTCTATGACCGCCCGCCGGCTGCCCTGCGCCGCGCGAAACCGGCTACTGCCGCGGGCGCGATCACTCTGAAGCTGCCCTACAAGCCGCCTTATGACTGGGACGCCATTCTGGCCTTCCTCGGAAAGCGGGCCATTCCGGGCGTTGAAGTGGTCGAGGCGGGAAGCTACGCCCGCGCCGTCGCCATCGGCGGGGTCAGGGGAGCCTTCGTTGCCCGGCCTGCGGGGAATAACCGGCTCGCCGTGACGATACAATTTCCAAAGCTACAAGCCTTGCCGGCGATCATCGCCCGCGTGCGGCGGCTGTTTGATCTTGCTGCCGACCCGCTGGCAATCGGCGAACATCTGTCGAAGGACCCGCAACTCGCGAAGTTGGTGGCGGCGCGGCCGGGTTTGCGGATTCCCGGCGCATGGGATGGTTTCGAGGTTGGCGTGCGCGCCATTCTCGGCCAGCAGATCAGCGTCGCCGCCGCCATCCGGATCGCCGGTCTGATCGCGGCTCGGTACGGCGCGATGCTGGACGAGCCGGTTCCGGGATTCCCCGGCCTGATCCGAATCTTCCCTTCGGCCGAGGTCCTGGCCAGTGCCGATTTGTCGGACCTGCCCATGCCGCGGGCCCGCACCATGTCCTTATCGGCGCTTGCCGCGGCGGTGGCGGCTGACCCGCGCCTGTTCGGGCCCAGAGCCTCGCTGGAGGAAGCGATCGCGACTCTGCGCCGATTGCCGGGCATCGGCGAATGGACCGCACAATACGTCGCCATGCGGGAATTGCGCGAACCCGACGCATTTCCTGCTGCGGATATCGGTCTGCTGCGGGCCATGGCGGACGCGGCCGGCACCAGGCCGAAAGCTGCTTGCCTTGCCGCCCGCGCCGAAAATTGGCGGCCATGGCGCGCCTATGCGGCCATGCATTTGTGGATCGCCGGGAGTGAGCGACTGGCCGCTTCGGGCGCCATGCGCGTCACACCACCGACCGGGGAGAAAAGCCATGATCGCGACGCCGCCTGAAAATCTCGCCTTTGCCTATCTTTCCACGCCGGCCGGTGAGGCCGTGGCCATGTGGGACAATCAGGTGAATCTGCGCGTGTTCGACTGGGCAGGTTTTGAGCAGCGCACATATCGTCTGCTGGCGCTTGCCTACGGGCCGGTCGAGCCGAAGCGCGCGCCCATCCCAAAGCCTCTGTGCGACGCGCTGAGCGCCTATTTCGACGGCGAGTTCACGGCTCTGGACTCGATCCCCTGCACGACCGGCGGTACGCTATTCCAGCGATTGGTCTGGGCCGCCTTGCGCGAGATCCCAGCTGGTACGACGCTGAGTTATGGCGCGCTGGCGCGGCAGATCGGCAGGCCGAAGGCAATACGGGCCGTGGGGCTGGCAAATGGCGCCAATCCGATCGGGCTGATCGTGCCATGCCATCGGGTGATCGGCGCCGACGGTTCGCTCACGGGCTATGCCGGCGGCATCGAGCGCAAAAACTGGCTGCTGCGCCACGAGGGCGTTACCCTGAACTGAATTGCAGGGTCAAACTTGCTTGTTCCAGATCGGGTCTTTCAGCCGCGCGATGAACGCGGCATGGGCGGCGAGCGTCTCGGGACTGACAATGATCGGTCTTGGCGTGCGGTTGGGTGCAAGCTCATATACGGCAAAGGCCAAACTCTGTTCCGTTTCCAGCACGAAGCCGCGCTGCCTTCCGCCGGTGAGTTCGACATAAACTTCGGCGAGCAACTTGCAGTCGAGCAACGCGTTATGGGTGGTGCGGATGGAGAGGTCGATTTCGAAGCGCCGGCATAGCGCATCCAGGCTGTTGGGCATGCCGGGGAAGCGGGTTTTGGCCAGAACCAGCGTGTCGATCATGCGCGTGGCTGCGAGCGGCGGTTTGCGGATGCGGGCGAGTTCGGCATTGATGAACCCGAAATCGAAAGGCGCATTATGCGCGACCAGCGGGGAGTCGGCGAAGAAATCCAGCATGGCGCCGGCGATTTCGGCGAATTTCGGCTTGCCTTCCACATGCGCATTGGTGATGCCGTGGATGCGGGTGCTCTCGGTGGGAATGTCGCGATCCGGGTCGAGCAGCACGTGAAATTTTTGCTCCGTCGGCAGGTCGTTGATCAATTCGATGGCGGCGATCTCGATCACGCGATCGCCGGTCAAGGGATCGAGTCCGGTGGTTTCGGTATCAAATAAAACGGCGCGGTTCATTGCAGCAACACCTTGGTTAGTCGGCAAATCACTCGGTAGGTATGAAAGCGCGAGAGCCCGGTTGGGATCACATAATCGGCGCGCACGCGCCTCTCGGCGTCGGACATCTGCTTGGCGATGATGGTGGCGATTTGCGCCGCGCTCAGCGTGCCGCGGCGCAGCACGCGGCGCATCTGCACATCGCGCGGACAGGAGACGGTGAGCGAGACGTCCACGCGCCGCTCCCGCCTGCTTTCGAACAGCAGCGGAATATCCAACAGGATTGCGCGGCGCCGCTGGCGGGTCGCCTGGGCGCGGAAATTTCGTTCCATGCGGCCGACCATTGGGTGCATGATGCGTTCCAAACGGTGCAAGGAAGCGGGATCGGAAAACGCGATATGGCGCAAAGCGGCGCGGTTCAGCACGCCGTGGCGGACGGTTCCGGGAAAAGACGCTGCGATTGCCGGAATGGCCTTGCCGTTCGGCGCCTGTAACTTATGCACCGCCTCATCGGCGTTGAAGGCGGGGACGCCGAATTTGGCGAACATTCTGGCAACCGTCGACTTGCCCATGCCAATGCCGCCGGTCAGGCCGATGACCAGCATCTACAGTAAATCTCCGCCGACAATGCGGTAAAGCTCAGCATCCACCTCCGGGCGCACACCGAACCAGGCTTCGAAGCCCGGCACGGCCTGGTGCAACAACATCCCGAGTCCCTCAACCGCTTTCAACCCCCTGGCGGTGGCGTCACGCAGCAATACTGTTTCCAGCGGGACATAGACGATATCGGCAACCGTCAACCGCGCATCCGCCGTGTCCAGCGCCATTTGCAGCGCCGGTTGATGCGCCATGCCAAGCGCGGTGGTGTTCACCAATAGCGCGAAATCTTTCAGCGCTGACTCCCGCTGTTGCCAACGCAGGGTTGTCGCCGGTGGAAAATCCCTGGCGAGCGCGGCCGCACGCTCTGGCGTGCGGTTGCAAAAGGTGATGGCGGCGCCTTCATCCAGCAAAGCCGCTCCAATGCCGCGCGCGGCCCCGCCGGCGCCCAGGATCAAGGCTGGGCCGGCGGCAGGGTCGACGCCATGGGCGCGCAGATTGGCGATGAAGCCGGCGCCGTCGGTGTTCGAGCCGATGATTTTGCCGCCGGTAAACTGCAAAGTGTTCACCGCCTTGGCGCGCCGCGCACTTGGTGCCAGCACATCGCATAGTGCGAGTGCGGCTTCCTTATGCGGAATCGTCAGATTGGCGCCGGCAAAATTTTGCGCGGGAAGTGCACGCAGCGTTTTGACCAGGTTTCCGGGCTCAACCGGTAATAACCGATACTCGCCGTTGATGCCGTAGCGGGCGAGCCAGGCGCCATGCAGAAGCGGCGAGCGGGAATGCGCTACGGGCCAGCCGATGACGCCGGCAAGAAGTTTGGGGCTTTGCGCGAGTCGCATCCGGGGAGTCGATCACGACGCATCGTCGTTGCCAAGAGCAGCAGCAGGAGGATCGGCGTGAGATGGCCAAGCCAGGGTAGCCAGGGAATCGCACCCGGACCGGCCCAGGCTAGAAAGAACAGCAGGGATTCGCCCGGCGCAAAACCGCGCGCCAAACGGTCTTGCACCAGCAAAGCGAGGGCAAGTGCTACACCCAGCAGGTCGTAATCATGCAGGTAGGGGCTCGCCAGCGCACACAGGATCAGCATCGTGGCGGGACTTTTGCACCTCGCCGCCAGCAGGACGCAGGCGGTAGAGACCAGGGCTTGAATAACCAGCGCCGCGTGACCGCCGAGCGGACGAACAGCGGCGAATACGCTGATCAGGCCGCGGGCAAAATCGGGCGGCTGACCGGTGAGCAGCACATTGCTCATGTCCGGGCGGGTGACGTGCCAGAATGCGCCCCAGGCCGAAGGGCCAAAAACCAGCAGCGAGGCCAGGCCAAGTGCGATAGCGGCAAAAGCGGCATAGCCAAAGCCGGTACGCGTTCGCAGCAGACAAAGCGGCAAAGCGAGCCCTAGCTGCGGTTTGATGGTCGCCAGCCCGATCAGTGCGCCACCCAAACGCGGCCGCGTGTTCAGGAGCAGCAAGCCGCCGCCGATCAGCGCGGTCATCAGGGCGGCGTTCTGCCCTGCGAACAGGTTCTCCAGCGCGACCGGGCTTAAAGCCACCGCCAAAATCAGCTTCCAGGACTGGCCACTCAAGCGGAGCAGAAAAATCAGCAGCAAAAGGCTCAGCCCATCGAAGCTCAACACCGCTGGCCAGGGCGGCAGCCAGCCGAAACCGGCGGCCAGCAGCAAATAATTGGGCGGGTAGCTCCAGATATGCGTGGGCAGATGCGGGCCGAAGACGCCGGCGATGAAGTGCTGATAGGCAGGCGGATCGAACAGCGTGGCCACCTGCCGGTGCAGGGCCAGAAAACCGCCGGCCCAGAAATCCAGCCCGTCGCGCAGCGCCTTGCCGGTAAATCCTTGGCGCGCGCCCCAGATTATGGCGTAGCCTTCCATCAGACTCGGCAGGGCGGAAAGCACCGCTATCGCCAAAATCAATCTGCTTTGGCCTACGCGCCTGGACGGTGGCGACCCTATTTGACTCATACCGGCCCTTTCCGCATAATTCCTTGCTTTCCGATGCTGAAAGCATTTCTATGATCACTGCGTTAATGCCGAATTATAACCGGGCCGACCTTGCGTTCGAGCATGGCGAAGGCGCGTATCTGTTCGACACCGCAGGGCGACGTTACCTGGACTTTGGCGCCGGCATTGCGACCTCCTCGCTCGGTCACGCACATCCGCACTTAAGCGCGGCGATTGCCGAGCAGGCGGGGCGCGTTATTCATGTATCGAATCTTTACCGGATTCCGCAGGCGGAGCGGCTCGCCCAGCGCTTTGTGGATGCGAGCTTCGCGGACAGCGTGCTGTTCTGCAATTCCGGGGCCGAGGCCAATGAGGGATTGGTCAAGGCTATGCGCAAGACCATGTCGGATGCCGGCGCGCCGGAGCGCTACCGGATTATCAGTTTCGAAGGCGCGTTTCATGGCCGTACCCTCGCCATGCTGGCGGCAACCGGTAATCCCAAATATCTGGCCGGATTCGGCCCGGAAGTGGACGGCTTCGACCATGTGCCTTTCAATAACCTCAACGCGCTCAAGGCCGCCATTACGCCGCAAACCGCAGGGATTCTGATCGAACCCGTGCAAGGCGAGGGCGGGGTGCGGCCGGCGCAGTTGCAGTTTTTGCGCGATTTGCGCGCAACTTGCGATGAATTCGGAATCCTGCTGGGGCTGGATGAGGTGCAATGCGGCATGGGGCGCACCGGGAAGTTATTCGCCCATGAATGGGCCGGGATCACGCCGGATGTGATCTCCATCGCCAAAGGGATCGCCGGCGGCTTTCCCATGGGCGCCGTTCTTGCCAAGGAAAAAGTTGCCAAGGCCCTGGTGCCCGGCAGCCACGGCACGACCTTCGGCGGCAGCCCGCTGGCCTGCGCGGCGGCCAATGCGGTGCTGGACGTGCTGCTTGCCCCCGGATTCCTTGGCGACGTTCAGGCTACCGGCGAGTATCTCTGGCAGGGCCTGGAGGCACTCGCTTTGCGGCACCCACAAATTTTCACCGGGGTGCGCGGCGCTGGTCTGCTCGTCGGTCTGAAATGCGCCATACCCAATGGCCAAATACAGGACACCGCCATCGCCGAAGGCCTGCTCACCGTCGCGGCCGGCGATAATGTGCTGCGGCTTGCTCCGCCTTTGATTATCGGCCGTGCCGAATGCGATGAAGCCCTGGCTTTGCTTGGCCGCGCGGCAAGCCGGCTTACTCCGGCCGTGACGTTGGAGGCCGCCAAATGAGCGCAGTGCTTGAACTGAAGGTTTTTGCTCCGAAGCATTTCCTCGACATCAAGGATTTTACTTACGCGGAGCTACGCGAACTGCTCGTCGAAGCAGCCCAGTTCAAGCGCAACCGGGGCCGGAGCAAAAAGCCGCTTGCCGGCAAAACCCTGGCGCTGATTTTCGAAAAACCCTCCACCCGCACCAGGGTCTCCTTCGAGGTGGCGATGCGTGAGCTGGGCGGCGAGGTCATCGTGCTCTCGCCGCGCGACATGCAGATCGGCCGGGGCGAGACGATCGCCGATACCGCCCAGGTGCTGTCGCGCTACGTACACGGGATCATGCTGCGCACCGATTCCGCCGCCAAACTGCATGAGTTGGCCGCCCATGCCGGCATTCCCATCATCAACGGCCTGACGGAACGCTCGCATCCCTGCCAGATCATGGCGGATATTTTTACGCTCGAGGAACATCGCGGTCCCATCGCCGGTCAAATGGTGGCGTGGGTGGGCGATGGCAACAATGTGGCTCATTCCTGGATCGAAGCCGCTGCAAGGTTTGCGTTTCCGCTCCGCCTGGCCTGCCCGGCCGGGTACGCGCCCCATCCGGAGGTGCTGGCCTGGGCGGCGGCGGAAGGCGCTGATGTCACGGTGGTCCGCGATCCGGCAGAAGCCGTGGCGGGTGCTGCATGCGTCGTTACCGATACCTGGATCAGCATGTCGGACGCGCAAGACGAAGCCGCCGCTCGCCTCGCTGCCTTCGCCCCCTATCAGGTCACGGCCGGGCTGGTGGCGCGGGCCGCGCCGGACGCCATTTTCATGCATTGCCTGCCGGCGCATCGCGGAGAGGAGGTGAGCGCCGAGGTTATCGACGGCCCGGCCTCGGTGGTGTTCGACGAAGCCGAGAACCGCCTGCATGCGCAAAAAGCGATACTGGCCTGGGCGCTCGGGTAGGGCTAAGGCGCCGGGTGAGTTGCGTTATAGGCCATCTGGTCCTGCGTCAGATGGAAGCTCACCAGAATGTCGATCTGCGCCGATTTGGGCGTATTCGGCAGCTCAACCGTTTGCGCCTTGCTGGTCGCGGAGGCGGTCGAAGCGTTGCCGTTGAAGCTCAGCGCGATGGCGTAGTTCGTCACGCGCGCGATCGTATCTTCCTGGCTGATCGAAATCAGATAGGGCAGCACCAGCGTCTGGCCGGTATTGGCCGGCCCGTTGGTCGCGGCGAAGCCGGCCTGGAAGGTCACGCGGAGAAGGTGCTTCTTCTTGTCCAGTGTGCAGCTTCCGGCCACGCCGGTGATCCGCGCCTGGGCGATTTCCGCGGCGACATCCTGCCGGTTGGGCAAAAATTCGGTCAACGTATTGCCTTGCGCTAGCACCGCGACATTCGGGCAATTGGTCACCAGCGGCGGTGGCGCGGCGCAAGCGGCGAGGGCGGCCAGGCAGACGAAGGCCGACAATAAGGAGGGCAATAAGGAGGGCAATAAGGAGGCATGTTTCATGCGGGCTCCCTTGCCAGATATTTTTCGTCCGGTCATCTACGGCCATGGCTGTTTATACCGAAGTTACCGACGAGGCGCTCGAAACCTTCCTTACCCTGTACGATATCGGCAGGGTGGTGGCGTTTCGCGGTATCGCCGAAGGGGTGGAGAACAGCAATTACGCGCTTAAAACCACGGCAGGCGACTTCATCCTCACACTGTACGAAAAACGGGTCGATCCCACCGATCTGCCCTGGTTCCTGGGTCTGATGGAACATCTGGCGGCGCAAGGCCTGCCTTGTCCGCTCCCGGTGCGTGGCTGCGACGGGGCGAATCTGAACCCGCTCGCCGGGCGCATCGCGGCGATCACCACATTTTTGCCGGGCGTCTGGCCGCGGCGGGTGCATATCGAACATTGCGAACCGCTCGGCGCCGCGCTGGCGCAGCTCCATCTCGGCGGCCAAGGCTTTACGCCCAGTCGGGCCAATGCCCTTGGCCCGCAAGGCTGGCGCCCTTTGCTGCAAAAATGCCTGCCCCAGGCCGATGCGCTCCTGCCCGGACTTGGCGCCGAACTCGCCGCATCGCTGGACCACATCCTCGCGCATTGGCCGCGGCATTTGCCGCGCGGCCATATCCATGCGGACCTTTTCCCCGACAACGTGTTCTTTCTTGACGGCAAAATTTCCGGCCTGATCGATTTCTATTTTGCCGCTACGGATATCTACGCCTATGACATCGCGGTCTGCCTGAACGCCTGGTGCTTCGAGCGCGATTTCAGCTTCAACGTCACCAAATCCCGGTTCTTGCTGCGCGGCTATTCTTCGCTGCGCCCGCTTGTGCCGGAAGAGCGCGCCGCGTTGCCGATTCTGGCGCAAGGTTCCGCCATGCGCTTTCTGCTGACCCGCCTCTACGACTGGCTGCACACCCCCGCAGGCGCGCTGGTCACTCGCAAGAACCCACTGGAATACATGAAGAAACTCCGCTTCCACGAAGCCGCCGCCAGCGTCGCCGCCTATGGCATCTGAACCTCTCCCCCCCAGTCTTCCGACAGTCGAGATCTGGACCGACGGCGGCTGCAAACCCAACCCCGGCCCCGGCGGCTGGGCCGCCATCCTGCGCATGGGCAAACACGAAAAAGAACTGTCGGGGTTTGATTCGGCCACCACCAACAACCGGATGGAATTAACCGCCGCCGCAGCAGCACTC
>JAMFRY010000203.1 GCA_026225015.1 Alphaproteobacteria bacterium | reverse complement strand
CGGTCGAGAACCTCAACACCCTGATCGATTTCCGTTATTCCCAGCATTTCCGGGCAAAAAAGGGCTCCAACGGCTCCGGCGCGGACAGAACCGGGGCGGCGGCGGATGACCTTCTCATCAAAGTACCCGTCGGCACCCAGATCATGGATGACGACCGAGAAACCATCCTGGTTGACCTGGATCAGCCCGGCAAATCGGTAACGCTGCTGCGCGGCGGCGATGGCGGGTTTGGCAATGCAAGGTTCAAAACCTCGACGAATCGGGCGCCGCGCCGTTCGGATAAAGGCTGGCCCGGGGAAGAACGCTGGATCTGGCTGCGGCTGAAGCTGATCGCCGATGTCGGCCTGGTGGGTAAGCCGAATGCCGGAAAATCGACTTTTTTGTCGGTGGTTTCCGGGGCGCATCCCAAAATCGCCGATTATCCCTTCACCACGCTGCACCCGCAACTGGGCGTGGTCCGGCTATCCTTGTCCGAGGAGTTCGTGATCGCCGATATTCCGGGGTTGATCGAAGGCGCGCACGAGGGTTCCGGGCTCGGCGATCGTTTTCTGGGCCATGTGGAGCGCTGCGCGGTGCTACTGCATCTGATCGACGGTGCCGCCGGCAGCGTGGTGGATGCGTGGCGGACGGTGCGCCATGAACTCACCGAATATGGCGGCGGGCTGGCCGAAAAACCGGAAGTGATCGTACTGAACAAGGCGGATGCGATGACCGCGCGCGAAATTTCGGCGCGGCGGGCGGCCTTGGCCAAGGCTTCCGGCGCCCAGGTCATGGTGGCCTCTGGCGTGTCCGGCGCCGGCATACCCGAAGTGCTTCGGGTTTTACAAAATATCGTTACAACAGCCCGAAAAAAATGATCCCGAGCCTCCTCACCGCCAAGCGGGTCGTGATCAAGATCGGCAGCGCGCTGATCGTGGATGCGGAGTCGGCGACGCCCAAGGCGGAGTGGTTGGCCAGCATCGCGCAGGATATCGCCGGCATGGCGGCGCGCGGAGCAGAAGTGATCGTGGTTTCCTCCGGCGCGATCGCGTTGGCGCGGCGGCGCCTGAAGCTTAACAGTGCAAAATTGCGGCTGGAGGAAAAACAGGCGGCGGCGGCGGTGGGGCAGATCCGTCTGGCCCAGGCCTGGAGCGAGGCGCTTTCCGCCTATGCACTGAACGCGGCGCAGCTTCTGATCACACTGGAGGACACCGAGGACCGGCAGCGCTATCTGAACGTGCGGGCCACCTTGCGCACCTTGCTGGGGCTGCATTGCGTGCCGGTGATCAACGAAAACGACTCGGTGGCGACCACGGAAATCCGCTTCGGTGATAACGACCGCCTGGCCGCCCGGGTGGCCGAGATGATGCAGGCCGATATTCTGATCCTGCTTTCTGATATTGATGGGCTCTACACCGCCGATCCCCGCCGGGAACCCCTGGCCGCGCATATCCCGATTGTGGCCGCACTGACGCCGGAGATCGACGCCATGGGCGGCGAGCCGCCGCCCGGCTATTCCTCCGGCGGGATGCGGACCAAGCTGGTGGCGGCAAGGATCGCCACCCAGTCCGGCACCGCCATGGCGATTGCGCTCGGCGATCGGCAGAATCCGATCAAGGCGATCGAGGACGGGGCGAAATGCACCTGGTTCCTGCCGGCCCCGGAAGGGCGGAGCGCGCGCAAGAACTGGATCGCCGGCCATCTGGCGCCCTTGGGCGCGCTTACGGTGGATGCCGGCGCTGCCCGCGCCTTGGCGAAAGGCTCCTCGCTATTGCCAGCTGGAATCAAGACGGTTTCCGGCGCCTTCGAGCGCGGCGATGCGGTGGATGTGCTCAACCCAGCGGGCATAAGGATCGGTCGGGGCTTATCGGCCTATTCCAGCGCGGATGCGGCGGTGATCGCCGGGCATCGCTCGGATGATTTTGAGGCGTTGCTGGGGTGGCGCGGCCGAGATGAAGTCATCCACCGGGACGATCTGGTCATATTCTAATGTACGGGGGTCTGGGCAGGGTCCTGGCCTACCACTTCTCTATCCCCGCAAACTTCGCCCGGCGAAACACATAACCCGCCCAGATGAACTGAATCACGAGCGGCGCCAGCGCGATAGGTAGTTTCCATGTCCGAGGCCCGAGCAGAAACCCGGAAGCGGTCAGCCCGCCGATCAGAACGAAACCCCAATGCAGCAAAGTGACCCAAATCGCATCGAGGCCCGAGCGCTGGGCGATCTGATAGAGATGGCCACGATGCGCCTCGGCGATGTTCTCGCCGGCGAACAAGCGGCGGATGAGGGTGAACACGACGTCAAACAGCACGCCGGAAAGCAGCAACGGCACCAATAGGAAGGAGAGCGTCGCCGCCTCGTAGCGGGCCGCGGCGATGCCGAACAACGCCAGCATGAAGCCGCAGAACTGGCTCCCGACATCCCCCATGAAAATCCGCGCACGCGGAAAGTTGAAAGGCAAAAACCCCAGCGCGGCGCCGGCCAGCAGCAAGGCGGCGGTGTAGATGAAATAGCCGCCATAAAGTGCTGCGATGGCGGAGAGGATGAGGCAGGTAAGCAGGGTCACGCCGGCAGCGAGGCCGTTCAGACCGTCGATGAAGTTCATGGCGTTGGTAATGAACAGGATAAAGATAAAGGTGAGCGGGATGCCGAGATAGCCGATATCGACGACGCCGAAATAGGGCAGCAGGAAAACATGCATCCAAAGACCCGACCCCACCGCGGCCGAAGCGGCAACGAACTGGGCGGCAAGTTTGACCAGGAATGGCAGGTCAAGGAGGTCGTCGACGAAGGAGACCGCCGCCATCAGCAAAGCTGCGCCGATGACGCCCAGAAAATACTGATTGGACAGGCGCGAGACGCTGCCATACCGGTAGAGCACCAGCACCCCCAGCAGGAAGGCCGCGACGATGCCGACGCCGCCGGATTTGGGGGTGACCTGGCTATGGGATTTGCGCGGGTCCGGATGATCGGGAACGGCAATGGCGACCATGACACGCACGACGATACCGGAGAAAATTGCCAGGCCGGCCAGCAACGCCAAATGCCGAGGCAGGTTGAGTTCTGCCCATCCGTGGAAATGTATCATGCGGCGCGGACCATGGCCTAAAGCCTACCCGTTTTGAAGAGGCCGGCGGTGAGTCTCCGTTGCAGAAACATCAGCGCGCCGCAATAGCGGGGCTTGCCTGGACCGGCCTGCCGGGCGAGAGAATGACTTGGGTGCAGGAACGGTTATGGCAATGATCGATGGAAATGGATGAGATTACCGGGCCAGCGCCGTCCGCAACGCATTTCGCAACGCCACCCGCAACGCCACTTCGGGGCGCCTCCGCCTTGGCGTACCCCGATTACGCCAATCCGGAATTGCTGGAACGCATACCGCTGACCGCGCGGACCGTTCTAGACGTGGGTTGTGGGCAAGGGGCGCTGGGGGCTGCATATCTGCGCCGTAACCCGCAAGCGCGGGTGCTGGGCATCGATTCAGATCACGCTTCGGCAGGCCGCGCCGAGCGGCGCTTGAGCGAAGTGGCCTGCCTGGATGTGGAGGCGGCGCCCATGCCCTTTTCGGTATCGGCGGGGATAGACTGCATCATTTACGGTGACGTGCTGGAGCACCTGGTCGACCCCTGGCGGCTGCTGAAAGAACAGGTTGAATATCTTGCCCCGGACGGCACGGTTCTGGTTTGCATGCCCAATGTGGAGCATTGGAGTTTCGCGCTGCGGCTGCTGAACGGCAGCTTCAATTATGAGGCGCAGGGATTGTTGGACCGCACGCATCTGCGCTGGTTCACCCCGCGCAACATGGCCCGCGCCTTGCTGAATGTGGGACTGACTCTCTCCGATCTCCTGGCGCGGCCCGTGGATATCGAAGGTGCGAAGCGCTTTGCGGAGGCTATGGCGCCTGGATTGCGGGCAATCGGCGTTGATCCGCAGGAATATTTAAACCGTGCCGGACCCTTGCAATTCATCTGGCGGGCCCGCCGCTCCGCGCCGCCGCGAATCGTGCTGCGCGCCACCGCGCTGCCGCCGCTTGGCGGAGTGAGCGAATTGCGCGTGATGCAGCCGATCCGTGCCTTGCGAACCGATAGCGCGATTCTGGCCTTTATCCAGGATGAGGAAGAGATCCCGGAAAAAGGCCGGGATTTGCCACATATCGCCATCCTGCACCGCCCGCTTCTGTTGGCGGATTCCGGCTTGGAGCGGATCAAAAAGCTGCTGGCGAAGGGCTATCTGATCGTAACCGAGTTCGACGACCACCCTAATTTCATGGCAGATCGCGGGGTTGACCTGAACGAGGTGCTGACATTCAGGGCGGTACACGCGATTCAAACCAGCACGCCGGAATTGGCCCGGCTGCTGCGGGCGGAGAATCCGGAAGTGGCGGTATTCCCGAATGCGATTTCCGAGCTTCCGGAGGTACGGAATTTTTGCAATCAGGATCAGTTGACGATGTTCTTCGGGGCGCTGAACCGGGAAGCCGATTGGCAGCCCTTTATGCCGACGATCAATGAAATTGCCCGCTTGGCGGGCGCGCGGCTGAAATTCTCCATCGTGCATGACCGGGCGTTTTTCGATGCGCTGGAGACGCCGCATAAGCAGTTCACGCCCGTCTGCGATTATCCAACCTATCTCGACCTGCTGGGCGGCGCGGAGGTCGCGTTCATGCCGCTTGCCGACACCGCTTTCAACCGCGCGAAATCCGACCTTAAATTTATCGAAGCCGGCGCCTGCCGCGTGAGCACGCTGGCGAGCCCGGTGGTTTACGGCAATGTGGTCGAAGATGATAAAACCGGCATGCTGTTCCGGGACGCGCCGCAACTGCGCTTATGTCTGCTGCGCCTGCTGGCTGATGCCGAAGGTGCGCGCAAGATGGCGGATGCGGCGCGGCAATATGTGGCGCGCGAGCGGATGCTGGCCTATCAGATCGCGGCGCGCGATGCTTGGTATCGATCGTTATGGCAACGCAGGGAAGCGTTACGCGCGGCGTTGCAGGCACGGCTGCCGGCGCTGTTTTCTTGAAAGCCGTGGCTTGATTCGTTCTGGGTAAATAACCTATGGTAGTACCGTAATGGTACATGCTATCAGAGATTTAAATAGCGCGCTGGAAAAAGCGGGCGCGACGTTAAAATGGGGGGTCATTTTTCGGCTTTCCCACTTCACGGCCCTATTCCGCGGCAGGCGCCACATTATCTCCACCTGGCCGCAAGGGCCGATTGCACTCTCGCCACGCATCGCCGTGTTCATGCATTTTGACATTTATGGGCGCGTTTCCGGATCGGCGATCTACTACCTCAAGGAACTTGCCGCCGCCGGGTATTGCGTTGTCTTCGTAACCAACTCCGAAAAATTGACGCAAGACGGCGAGGCAGCGTTGCGCGAAATTTGCAGCGCTATTTTCGTGCGCCGCAATACCGGCTATGATTTCTGCGCTTGGCGCGATGTGTTCGAGGCGCTGAACCTGCCCGCGCGGGATACCAAGGAACTTATCATCCTCAACGATAGCGTATATGGCCCATTGCGGCCTCTGGATGCGGTGCTGGCGAAGCTGAATTACAGCGAGGCCGATATATGGGGCCTGACGGAGAGCTGGCAGTATCGCTACCATTTGCAATCTTTTTTTCTGGCTTTTGGGGCAAGGGCGTTGCAGTCGCAAGCTTTCGCCAAATTCTGGAAAGAAATCCGGCCCGTGCCATTTAAAACGTTCATCGTCCGCGAATATGAAGTCGGATTGACGCAAATGATGCTGAGGGCCGGGCTCAAATGCAAGGCGATCTGGAACTATGAGGCATTGGTGGGCCAGGTGACCGGCCAGAAAGTACTCGATGACATTGTCCGTGCGGACCGGTTCAGGCCGTCGCGCACCGACCCGGTTTGGCTGACTCGCAAGCTCCAAATCAACCGGATTCGCGATGCCGCCGCCCGGCAGATCGCCTTGAACCCGACCGCGGATTTGTGGCGGCAGCTTCTGCTCAACGGGTTTCCGTTCATCAAGCGCGAATTGCTGCGCAAGAACCCGTCGCAGGTTCAGGATATCGGGGATTGGGTAACGGTTGTGCGTGGCGAGCTTGGCCTGGACCCCGAGCCGATTCT
>JAMFRY010000022.1 GCA_026225015.1 Alphaproteobacteria bacterium | reverse complement strand
AGGCGGTCCACGCCGCGCGCATAACGCTACAGACATTCGCAGATCGCCTCGCGATCGGCCATCTCGGTGATGATCTTTGTCACGGACGTTGTCATGGTTTCTCCCGATGTTTATTCATTGCCTATCATGGGCCGCGATCAGAGCAATGCGGCCTCGATCCGGTCAAGGGCTACGGCGCCTGCTTGGCGCCCGCATCGCCCTTCAGATAGGCCGCGACGGCGCCGGTGAGTTCCATATTTGGGAGATCCCCGGGCGAGACCAGCCGGGCTTCGATGATTTCCCGGTTATCGATCTTGATCGCCGGCATTTTTTCCAAATGCAGTTCGAAGAAATGCACAGTTTCGCTCCGCCAGTTCCAAAACCCTTCAATATTGCCCGTGGACTTCAGCGGCGGCGCCAGCAGGCCTATTTCCTCCTGAAATTCGCGCCGTGCCGCCTGCTCGGGCGTCTCGAAACGCTTCAACCCGCCGCCCGGAAAATTCCAGCCGCGGCGGTAAGACCCGCGCAACAATAAAAGGTCGGACCCCACATAGGTCGCGACCAATGCGCCCTCATGCTGGGCTCTGCTGATGAACCACCAGAATTTTGCGACCGGAAAAACCAGCCGGTAGAACATTCGCCATGCAAAGTCTTGCAGGGAGGAGAAAAGGCCGTTCAACAATTCAAGTTGCCCCTGCTATCGATGCTTCCTTTTGGGCCGAGCTGTTGGCGGCTATCAATTCCCACAAAACGATTTTTAAGTATTTATTATTTAATAATTCGCTAATTCGGCGCTGCCTGCGGCTTGATTCTCCCCATCGTCAATGCTCTCGCATAAACCAGTTTGCGGGCCAGGCCGGTGGCCGCGGCTACCGCCTCTACCGCGTCTTTGAGGCTCATTTGCTTGAGCGCGGCCTCCAGGGCGGTGGCCAATACCGCATCCGACGTTGCTGCCGCCATGGCCGGGCCGATAACGAGCGTGACTTCGCCGCGCGCCGGTGCCTCGGCGTAATGGGCAGCGAGGTTGACCAGCGTGTCGCGGCGGACTTCCTCGAAATGCTTGGTCAACTCCCGGCACACCGCCGCCGGCCTTGGGCCCAGAATAGCGGCGGCATCCGCCAAGGTTTCGCCCAACCGATGCGGCGCCTCGTAGAAGATAATGGTGGCGGAGAGGCCGGCCGCCTCGGTATTGGCGAGTTGGCTCAGCGCCGCCTGGCGCGGACCGGCCCGTTGCGGAAGGAACCCCATGAACAGAAAGGGGTGCGGCGGCAGGCCGGAGAGCGTCAGCGCCAGCATCGCGGCATTCGGGCCTGGAACGGCGCCAACCGTCAAACCGGCCTCGATCGCGGCGCGGATCAGCCGGTAGCCGGGGTCGGAGAGCAAAGGCGTCCCGGCATCCGAGATCAGCGCGTAACGGGCGCCGCCTTGCATAGCCTGGATCAGCGGGCCGATCCGGGAGTCCTCGTTATGGTCATGCAGCGGAAAACAGCGGGTTTTAATTCCGTAGTGGCGCAACAAGATATGGCTGGTGCGGGTGTCTTCACACAGGATGGCGTCCACTTCCTCGAGCGTCTCGCGCCCACGAAGGGACATATCTTTGAGGTTGCCGATCGGGGTGGAAACCAGCACAAGGGCGGGGTTGGCTGGGGAAGCGGAGGAATTGGCGCTTGGTTGGTTTGTCGAGGACATTTTACCCATCCCTGACCTTAATAGGAACGCTGCTATTGGGAAGCCTCACCCTGGTTGGCTGCGCGGGTCAATCCCCGGCAACGCCATATAGCGGTTCTACCATGCCGTCGCTGCTGAGCGGCGCACCTGGCCAGACCGCGCTGCCCAATACATCGGCCAGCCCGACCGGCCCCGTAGCGTTGCTGCTGCCACTTTCCGGACCGCTGCAACCAGTTGGCCAGGTTCTGGAGAACGCCGCGAAGCTGGCCATGTCCGGCACTTCCGCCCCGGCGCTCGATATCCGCGACACCGGCGGCACCGCGCCAGGGGCGGCCAGTGCCGCGCAGGCGGCTATCGCGGCGGGCGATGGGCTTATTCTGGGTCCGCTAACCTCGGCCGAGGCCCATGCCGTGGCGCCGATCGCGCAATCCGCCCATGTCAGCGTATTGGCCTTTACCAATGACGGCCAGGTGGCGGCGCCCGGCATCTGGCCCTTGGGTGTCACACCCAGCCAGCAGGTGCAGCGCGTGGTGAAGGCGGCCGATGATTCCGGGCACAACCAGATCGCCGCCTTGCTGCCGGATACCGATTTCGGCCATTCCCTTGGCGCCGCCCTGCAAGCGCAAAATACCGGCGCAAGCGCGGCAAGCCCGAACATCACCTTTTATGAGAGCGGCTTTGCCGGACTGAACCAGGCGATTCAAACCGTTTCCGACTTTGCCGATCGCGGCCAGGGCTTGATGGCGCAGATCAAGGCGGCGCAGGACCTGAACACGCCGGCGGGGCGGCAACAGGCGGTTAAACTGCAACATCAACCGATTCCGCCGCCTGCCTTCAATGCGCTGTTCATCGGCGCCTTTGAGCCCGCGGAACTGGCCGAGATCGCCACCTTGCTGCCCTATTACGCGGTAAACGCGCCGCAGGTGTTGCTGCTGGGCCCGGCTTTATGGGCGAATGTGGCAACCGCGATGGCAAGCAAAGGGGTCTATAATGGCGCGCTTTACGCCGCCCCCGATCCGGCGGCGGCCGCCGCGTTCAACGCCAAATATCAGAGCGCCTATGGCAGCGCCCCGCCGGCGATCGCCGACGTGGCGTTCGATGCCGCCGCCATCGCAAACCTGCTGGCCGGAGAAGGCGGGTATAGCCAAACGGCGCTGACCAACCCGGCAGGCTTCGCCGGCACCGATGGCGTGCTGCAACTCGCGCCGGACGGCCAGGTGCAACGCGGCTTGGCGGTGTTCCAGGTGGCGCCGGGTGGCCCAATCATCAGCTCCCCGGCACCGGCAACGCTGGGAGCGCCCAGCTCTTAAATGCCATATCTCAAATGAACGAACACGGGCTGAGCGCCGGCGCCTCGTCAGCCTCAATCACGCCGGCGGCAAACTCGCCGGCAACGGCCTGGCCGGCAGCTTCCTGGTCCGGGGCGTTTATGTTCACGACGGCTCTGGGCGGCGTGCCGGCGCTGGTTTTCGCTGCGCTGGTAGGTATCGGCGCACTCGGCATGCGGCCAGCACTGATCGGTTGGGGCATTTGCGCCGCTGTCGCGCTCGGCTTCGGCGCGCTGTTCGGGCGCGATATCGCCGTCATGTCGCGGCTGGTGCGCGGGCTGCGAAATGATGGTGGCTCGGTCCCCCGAGAAACGCATTTGCTGGTGCCCGGCATGCATTCCCTGGGCCAGGAAGCGGTTCAGCTGATTCGCGCCGAACAATTGCGGCAGACGCGGCTGAAGACCAGCGCCGCCGCCGACCGGGCGCTGGTGGAACGTCTGCCCGACCCCTTGCTGCGGCTTGACGATTCGGGCGCGGTGAATTGGCGCAATGCCAGCGCGGCCTCGGCCTTCGGCACGGAAACAGCCTCGCTGCTGCGGCACCCGGACGTGCGGGCAGCTATTGCCGAGGCGAAGCAGTCGTTCCAGCCGGTCCGCAAAAGCATCGTGCTCGCCGTGCCGGTGCCGCGCGACCTCGATATCACCGTCATTCCCGCCGGCGATCCAACCGGCGCGCCAGGGGCTGCGCCGGTTTACATTCTGATCAACGACCGCACGCGCGAGCGCAGCATCGAGAAAATGCGCGCCGATTTCGTCGCCAATGCCAGCCACGAATTGCGCACGCCTTGGGCGAGCCTGATCGGGTTCATCGAGACCCTGCGCGGCCCGGCTGCGGATGACATAGAGGCGCAACAGCGCTTTTTGACGATCATGGATGAGCAGGCCATGCGGATGCAGCGTGTGATTGGCGATTTGCTGAGCCTGTCCAGGATTGAGATCAGCGAGCATCAGCCGCCGGAGAACGTTCTGATGCTGCCGCCCCTGCTGGAGCGCATTATCGCCGGGATGCAGCCGGTGCTGCAAAGCAATGCCGCCCGCATCGAGGTTGCCATCGCGCCGGACCTGCCTGCGGTGCCAGCGGATGCGGACCAGTTGACGCAGGTTTTCACCAATCTGCTCGATAACGCGAACAAATACGGCAAGCGCGGCGGGCTGATCAAAGTCACCGCCGAGCGGGTTGATCGTGATCCGCGCTTTGAAGCCCCCGGCGTGCTGGTCAGCGTCGCCGACGAAGGGGCGGGCATCGCGCGCGAGCATATCCCGCGGCTGACCGAGCGGTTCTATCGCGTCGACAAAGGCAGGTCGCGCGCGGTGGGGGGCACCGGGCTTGGGCTTGCGATCGTGAAACACGTCGTCAATCGCCATCGCGGCCGGCTGCTGATCGAGAGCGTCGAGGGCCAGGGCACAACCTTCAGGGTCTGGCTGCCTGTTTTGCGCCGGTGATGTGAACATAGGTGATTTGAAACATAAAAGTTGTCTTTTTTGAATTTGGCGTGAGAATGCCCAAAACGTCTTCAACCTCAGGATGTGGATTGGGCTTGCGCGGTATGGCTATTCGAGGGCGGGTGGATGGCTTGCAAGGCCGCGATGTCATCGGCTGGGCGCTGGCCGAAAAAGGACGTAAGCCTTGCCTGATCACCATTACGGATGAAAGCGGCGCGCTGATCGCCAGCGGGCGGGCTGAGCATGAGCGTCCCGATCTCGGCGGGCTGAGTGCGGGGCGGCGCGATCTGGCCTTCCGCCTGGAACTGCCCGGTTGCTGGCAGCTTCGGGTCTTCCATGTCTTCGCCAATGGCGTCGAATTGCCGGGCTCGCCGCTGGAACTCGGGCCCGGCCGCTATGACGGCGACTGCATGATCGATAACGGCGCGCTGAAGGGCTGGGTATGCGAGCGCGTCCCGCAACTCAGCGAACCCTCCATCAGCATCGTCTCGCAACATGGCGTGATCGTCGGCCAAGGCCAATCCAGCCGGGACCCTGGTAGCGCAATGGCAAGAGCGGCGTTCGAAATCGAACTGCATAATAGCTGCTTCGGCGCCGGCGAGTTGCGCCTGAGCGTGTTGGCCGATGGCGTGAAATTCACCGAGGCGTCTTGCCTCTTCACGCTGCAAGGGAGCCTCGATCTGCTCACGCCGGTGGCCTGCGGCGGCTGGTTGGTGGCGCCGGACGCACCGCGCCGCCGGTTGGAAATCGGGATTTTCCGGAACGACCTGCCGGTAGCGCGCGCCAGATGCGACCAGAGGCGGCAGGATGTGCGCGAGATCTATCCGGCTAGCGCCGCCGGCTTCGCCGCGCATTTCCCGATGCACGAGGATGCGGAGCTTGCGCCGGCACGGATTTCATTGCGGCTCGCCGGATCGCCCCTTGAACTCTTCAACGGTCCGTTTCTGGTGGCGGGCGGCCAAGCCGCCATCCTCTCGGCGCAACGCGCGGCGCGGCTGGCGCAGGCGGCGGATTTGGAACCTGCTGAAAAATCCGTGATGCAACTGGCGCTGCAGCAATTCATCGCGGCAGCGAGAACCGGCACCGGGCTTGCGGCGCCGCGCCAGGCTTTGCCGGCGGTGCATAGCCGGGAACATCGCCTGGACATCATTATCCCGGTCTATTTGGATGTCGCCGCCACCAAGGATTGTATCGACTCCGTTCTGGCGCATCGCTTCGCCGCGATCGACCGGGTTGTGCTCATCAACGATGCCTCGCCGGAACCAGCCATGGCGGCGTTGCTGGAAGGCTATGTGGGGCAGCCGAATTTATTTCTTCTCACCAATGAGCGTAATCTCGGTTTCGTCAAAACCGTCAATCGCGGCTTTGCTTTCGCAGGTTTCAACGACGTGCTGCTGCTCAATTCGGATACCATCGTATTCGCCGGCGCGTTCGCTGAACTACGCGCCATCGCCCATGCATCCGCCGATATCGGCAGCGTTACCGCTTTATCCAATGACGCAACGATTTTCTCCTATCCCGGACCTGATCTGCAACACGCCCATCTCTCCGATTGCAGTTGGGCGGAGCTTGCCGAGACGGCTCTGGCCGCGAATGCCGACCTGGCGGTGGAAGTGCCGACGGCGCATGGCTTCTGCATGCTGATCAAAAACGAGATGTTGCGCAAAACCGGGTTTTTTGATGAACGCTTCGGCCGCGGCTATGGCGAGGAAAACGAATTTTGCGCGCGCGCGGCGGATCTCGGCTACCGGCATGTTGCGGCCGCCGGGGTCTTCGTGCAGCATCGCGGCAGCTTGTCATTCCAGGCCGGGAAGCAGGAATTGCTGGCGCCAAATCTATCGCTTCTCGCGGCCAGCCATCCGGAGT
>JAMFRY010000021.1 GCA_026225015.1 Alphaproteobacteria bacterium | reverse complement strand
CTAACCCATCCTACAAGATGGCGGCTTTCGACAGGAAGAGGTGGCCAAGACGACGAACTCGGCGCCACGGTCGCAGGCGATTACTGGCCATGCAGCCGGTGCTGGACCTGCTTCAGACAGGCCTCTAAATTATCCACACACCCATTCTCCCACCACCACGCGCGTGCTGCCTTCAGAATTTCGCCCACGCGCGGACCGACTGGAATCCCCAGCGCGACAATATCGCGGCCGTGTAACGAAAAATCCGGGCGTGGCATGGTGGCAATCCGGCCGCGCAGTTCATCCCATCCCGGCTCAACCTCTTGGCCCAGCCAGCTTCGCGCGATCAACGCTTCGGCTTCTTCATCGGCCAGCGCGCGGCGCAGGTCGGCATCGGTTGAGGTTGGAGAGAGGGCATTTGGCTTCTTGTAAGTTTCCAGCAATTCCTGTTCGTTGCCGCTGAGTTTCAAGCGCGCGGCGAAAGCCTCGGCATCGCCGCCGAGCAGCGCTGCAACCCGCAACATTGGTACTGGCGGGCTGCCAAGGTCAACAAGCCGGTTCAAAGCCGGAATATTCGCGCCTTCGATAAAAATCAGCGGCAATACGCCGGTCGTCTGCATCAGCGCAACGGCGGCACGCGGATCGGCAGCGGCAAGGATGCGCTTGATCTCGCTCCAGATGCGCTCGACGGAAAGGGTGTCGATGCCGTCTCGCAAATCCGTAATGGCCCGAACCGCGTCTTTGTCGGGTTCGCCTTTGGCGTAGCGCGCGAAGAACCGGAAAAACCGCATTATGCGCAAATAATCCTCGGCAATGCGCAGCTCCGCCTCGCCCACAAAGCGCAGGATGCCGGCGCGCAAATCCGCCTCGCCACCGAAATAATCATAAACCGTGCCGTCCTGCGACATCGACATGGTATTGATGGTGAAATCCCGCCGCGCGGCATCCTGGCGCCAGTCATCGGTGAATGCCACGACCGCATGCCGCCCATCGGTTTCGATATCCCGGCGCAAGGTGGTGATCTCAAAACCGCGTTTGCCAATAACGGCGGTAACCGTGCCATGCGCTATGCCGGTCGGGACGGATCTGATCCCGGCGCGGTCCAGCCGCCGCATTACCTCATCCGGACTGAGCGGCGAGGTAAAATCGACATCGGAGACCGCAACACCCAGCAGCGCATCGCGCACTGCCCCGCCGGCAATCCTTGCCTCCGGCAGCGCCGCCCAAACCCGTTCAACGCCCGGCACGGCGATGCGCGCCATTTCGATCATGAATCGCCGCGCAGCCGCCGCGCCAAATTGACAAGTATTTCCGCGGTGGCGCCCCAGATCAGATGCTCCGCCTTGGGCCAGACCCAGAAATGCTGCTCCTGCCCGCGGTAAAATCCCCGGCGTTGTTTGGCGGCGTCCGCGTCCAAAAGCATCTCGAAGGGCAAACAAAATACCGCCGCTACCTCATCCGCCGCCGGCGCAAACTGCACACCCGGCCGCACCAAGGCCAGCACCGGCGTGACATGAAACCCCGTTCCGGTGATATAGTCACCCATCCTGCCCAGCAGTGTTACGTCTTCCCGTTCAAGACCAATCTCTTCCGAAGCCTCCCGCAGGGCCGCCGCCTCCGGCGATTCGTCGAAATCTTCGATCCGCCCGCCGGGAAAGGCCACCTGCCCGGCATGTCTGTTCAGATGGTTGGCGCGCAGCGTGAGCCACACGCCCCGCTTGACCTCCATAGGCACCAGTACTGCCGATGGCCAGTAATCCTCATAATCCAGCGGCGCATGCACCAGGCCCAAAAGCTTGGCGCGGATGTCAGCCTCGTTCATGGCGCGCGGATAGCCCGCATCCATGCGTTGGCCGCGATCGGGCTACGCCTCGTCCGGGTCCTCTGCGTTGTCGTGCTCATATCCCGGCGGCAGTTCGCCCAGGGAGAAAAACACCCCATCGCTCCAAATGCCCAGCACCTTGCGGCCGTGATGGAGGCCTGGTTCGGCCAGCGCCACAAGCTCGTAATAGGTGGCGCGGTTGATGCGCGCCTCGATCGGGTATCTGCCTTTGCCATCACGGATATGAAGATAGGGCGTCGGCTCGCAGCTAAGCAAATCATGCGCAACCCGGATCGGGTGCTCGCGCCCGGCGGTGACGCATTGGTCGGTATTGATGCGAAAGCACAGGGTTTGCTCCGGGCCATGGCCGTTCCATTCCAGTTCCACCGCCACGAAAGGCGCATCCTCCACATCGATAAACCCGCGCTCCGCCGGCGTTTCCAGAAAAAACGTGCCGTCTTCCTCGCGTTTCAGCACGGTAGAGAACAGGCAGACCATCGGTTTGCGGGTAATCGGGCTGCCTTTGTACAGCCAGGTGCCATCGCGTTGGATAATGAACGGCAAATGCCCGTGATCGACTGCCTGGCGGGCTGGAACATCGCTCGGCGCCTGCATTGTCTCGGGGCACATCACAATGGCTTCCGGCATCGCGGTTGGCGGCTTTTTGGGTTGCGCCGGGCCGTCACTCACAATTATAGATTTCCCTTCCGCCGATGTTTTCATGCCGTGTCGATATAGGTAGCATCCATTGGGCAATCAAATGGCTCAGGAAAGAACTGGATAAATTCATGATGGATGGCATCGCCATCGAGGCCAAACTAAGCGCGATGGTGGCCAGGCTGAGCGCGGCCCGCGCCGCGGTTGGGGATGTCATCATCGGCCAGAGCGAGGTGATCGAGCAGAGTATGGCGGCCATCCTCTCCGGCGGCCACGCACTGCTTACCGGCGTCCCCGGCCTCGGCAAAACCCGGCTGGTGGAAACCTTGGGCGTTGTGCTTGGCCTTTCCACCAGGCGGGTGCAGTTCACGCCGGACCTGATGCCGTCTGACATTCTGGGCAGCGAGGTTCTGGATGAGGGGCCTGAAGGGCGCCGCTTCCGCTTCATTCCCGGCCCCATCTTCACCGAATTGCTGATGGCCGATGAGATCAACCGCGCCAGCCCGCGCACCCAATCGGCTCTGCTGCAGGCAATGGCGGAAGGCTCGGTTGCGATTGCCGGCGAGAATCGCCCGGTGCCGAGCCCGTTTCATGTGCTCGCAACCCAGAACCCAATCGAGCAGGAGGGCACTTACCCGCTGCCGGAAGCTCAGCTCGACCGGTTTTTGCTGGATATCCGCATCGACTATCCCAGCGCCGCCGACGAGCGGGCCATGCTGATCCTCACTACCGGCGTCGAGGAGCCAAAACCCCTGTCCCTGCTGACCGCAGCTGACCTTTTGGAGGCGCAAATTCTGGTGCGCGCCATGCCTATCGCCTCCAAGGTGGTTGACGGCATCCTGGCGCTGGTGCGCGGTGCGCGGCCGGAGAGCCCGGCCTGGCCGGAGTTGCGAACGGCGCTCGCCTGGGGGCCCGGCCCGCGCGCGGCGCAGGCGCTGATGCTGGCCAGCCGCGCCCGCGCCTTGCTGGATGGCAGGTTTTCCCCCAGCCTTGATGACGTCGCCGCACTGGCGCTGCCGGCTTTGCGCCACCGCATGGCGCTGAACTTCTCCGCCCGCGCCGAAGGTGCGGAGCTGGACAGCATGATTGCCCGGCTCGCCGCAAGACTTTGACCACCGCCGCGGAATCGCTCGCCGCCGGATTACCCCGTTTGCTGCTGGCGGCGGAGCGGCTGGCCCATGCCGCGGCGCCCGGCATGCATGGCAGGCGGCGTACCGGCCAGGGCGAGAATTTTTGGCAGTTCCGCGATTTCAGCGCCGGCGACGACGCCAGACGCATCGATTGGCGCCGCAGCGCCGGCTCCGAGCGGTATTTTCTACGCGAACGCGAATGGGAGGCGCAGGCCAGCGTCGCGTTGCGGCTGCATGACCATCCGGGCATGGGGTTTCGCTCCACCCCGAATCTGCCAAGCAAAGGCGAACGCGCGGTTCTGCTCCTGCTGGCGCTGGCCAGCCTGCTGCTTCGGGCCGGGGAGCGGGTGGCGCTGGCAGGGATAACGCCGCCGCTGACCGGAACGGCCGCGCTGAAAAAACTGGCGGCGGCGATAGGCGGCGGCGGGGACGCCCGCACCGATCCCAGGGCGCGCTTGATCGCCTTTGGTGATTTTCTTGAGCCTGACCCGGTATTCTCAGGCCCGCCAGGCGGTGCCGTCGTCCAGATTCTTGATCCGGCGGAATGGGAGTTTCCATATACCGGCCGCATCGTTTTTGAAGGATTCTCCTCCGATCCGGCAATCGAGGCGCCAAGCGCGCAAGCCTGGGGCCAGGCCTATCGCGCCCGCATTGGCGCCCAGCGGGAGGCGGTGCGGCTGGCCGCAATGCGGGCCGGCCAAACGCCGTTGTTTCACCGGACCGACGCGCCGCCCGCAACCGCCTTGGCCGCGCTGTATCTGGCTCTGTCAGCGCCTCGGCCGGCTGCACCATGATTTTCACCGCCCCGTTGGTGTTGCTGGGTCTGGCGGCCTTGCCCGGCCTGTATTTTCTGCTCCGGCTGACTCCGCCGGCGGCAAGGCGGATCGCTTTTCCGCCGCTTGCCCTGCTGCGCGGCCTGCAAACCGCGGAGCGTACCCCGCAATGCATGCCACTTTGGCTGCTATTGCTGCGTCTGGCGGCGGCTGGCCTGGTGATTCTCGGGCTGGCAGGGCCGTCCTTGCATCCGCCGCCGGCTTTGTCCGGCGAAGGACCGGTATTGCTTGTCATCGATAATGGCTGGGCCGCCGCGCCGAACTGGCCGCGGATGATGGACGCTGCCGGGCAGATCATCGGCGCGGCGCAAGCGCAGCATCGCGGGGTGGCCCTTTTGGCCACGGCGCGCGATGCAAGTAACGCGGCACCCGCCATTCGCGGCGTCATGACGGCGAATGAGGCACGCCAGACGCTACTGGCGCTTGCTCCCCAGCCCTGGCCCGGGGACCGGGCCGGCGCTGCTTCCGCCCTTAAGAGCGCCTCCGAAACCACGCGCATCTACCTCGCCGACGGCATCACCGACGCGCCGGGTTTTGCCGCTTTCATGCAGGCGCTGCGGCCGAACCGCAGCATCGCCCCCGCATCCCCCCCGCCGTTGCTGCTGCCGCCCAGCCTCGAGGGCAATGGCAATCTGGTCGCGCATGTCGCTTCGCCAGTGCCGGGCATGGTGGTGCTGGCGGAGCAAAAGACTGGGCG
>JAMFRY010000202.1 GCA_026225015.1 Alphaproteobacteria bacterium | reverse complement strand
GGTGGCGGGGCACACGATCTGCCCGTTTGGCGAAGCCTCGTCCTGGCCCATCCAGGGTCTGATGCGCGCCTTCCGTCCGCTGGTCCACTCCCGCGCCATCGACCATCAGACCTCGCCGTTGGCACAGGCGGCGGAGTAGCCCATGGTAAAGCTCACCATTGACGGTATCGAGGTCGTGGTTCCGAACGGCTCCTCCGTGATCCAGGCGGCCGATGCGGCGGGCGTGGAAATTCCCCGCTTTTGCTATCACGAGCGGCTTTCGGTGGCCGGCAATTGCCGCATGTGCCTGGTGGAAATCGAAAAAATGCCGCCCAAGCCGGTGGCGTCGTGCGGCCAGCCGGTTTCGGAAGGCATGGTGGTCCATACCGACACCGAAATGGTCCGCAAGGGCCGGCGCGGGGTGATGGAATTTCTGCTGATCAACCACCCATTGGACTGCCCGATTTGCGACCAGGGCGGCGAGTGCGATTTGCAGGATGAGGCAATGGGCTATGGCCGCGATCATTCGCGCTATGATGAGAACAAGCGCGCGGTCGGCCAGAAGGATTGGGGGCCGCTGGTAAAAACCGTCATGACGCGCTGCATTCACTGCACGCGCTGCGTCCGTTTTACGAGCGAAGTGGCCGGCGTGCCGGAGTTGGGGGCGACGGCGCGCGGCGAAAATATGGAAATCGGCACCTATGTGCAAAAGGCGCTGAGTTCCGAACTTTCCGGCAATATCATCGATCTTTGCCCGGTGGGCGCGCTCACCTCGAAACCCTATGCCTTCACCGCCCGCACCTGGGAGCTGCGCAAGACCGATAGCATCGACGTGCTGGATGCGGTTGGCGCCAATATAAGGATCGATGCGCGCGGCGCCGAGGTGCTGCGTATTCTGCCACGCATCAATGACGAGGTGAATGAGGAATGGCTGGGCGATAAATCGCGCTTTTCGGTAGACGGGCTGAAGCGCCGCAGGCTCGACAGGCCCTGGCTGCGCGAAGGCGCTAAATTAAGAGCGGCGAGCTGGGAAGAGGCGTTTGCAACGATTGCCAATCGCATTAAGGGCGTTCCCGGCGATCGCATCGGCGCGATTGCGGGCGATCTCTGCGATGCCGAGAGCCTACTGGCGCTGAAGGACATGATGATCGCGCTGGGTTCGCAGAATTTCGATTGCCGGCAGGACGGCGCGGCCCTGGATGCCGGCAGACGTGAATTCTATCTCTTCAACACCACGATCGCGGGGATCGAGGAAGCCGACGCACTGCTCATCATCGGCAGCAACCCGCGCCGCGAAGCGCCGGTGCTCAACGCCCGCATCCGCAAGCGCTGGATCACCGGCCGTCTCGCCGTTGGATTGATCGGCGAGGCGGTTGATCTGACGTACCAATACACGCATGTCGGCAGCGGGCCGGACGCCCTCGAAGGCTTGACCAGCGGCGCGCATGGCTTTGCCGAAATTCTGAAGAACGCGAAGAAGCCGATGATCATTCTTGGCCAGGGCGCGCTGACGCGGCCGGATGGCGCGGCGGTGCTGGCCGCCGCCTGGGCGCTTGGCGTGAAGTTCAACATGCTGAACGCCGACTGGCATGGCTTCAATATCCTGCACACCGCCGCCGCGCGAGTGGGCGCGCTCGATCTTGGCTTTCTGCCGGGTCCGGAGGGCAAAAATCTGTTCGCGATGTTGAATGGCGGCGTGGATGTGCTCTGGCTGCTGGGCGCCGATGAATTCGACACCGCAAATATAGGCGCCAATACCTTCGTGATCTATCAGGGCCATCACGGTGATGCCGGCGCCAGGCGCGCCGATGTCATTCTTCCCGGCGCCGCCTATACCGAGAAGCACGGGACTTATGTGAACCTGGAAGGCCGGGTGCAGCAGGGTTTCATGGCGGTCAGCCCGCCGGGCGAGGCGCGAGAGGATTGGCGTATCGTACGCGCGGTCAGCGCCTATCTCGGCCATGCCTTGCCTTATGATGATCTGGCCCAATTGCGGGCGGCATTGGCCAGGGCGAACCCGGTTTTTGGGCAGTTAGGTGAAGTTCGGCGGCTGGCAGGAACGGATGTTTCTGCTCCGGCCGGCGAGGGCGGGGCTTTGCTCAATGACGGCTTTTCTCCGGCCGTGGTGAATTATTATCAGACGGATCCGATCAGCCGCGCCAGCCCCACCATGGCGGCCTGTGTCGCCACCCATTATTCCCCCCTGGCCGAGGCCGCTGAATGAGCGGTTTTTTCAATACGGATATCGGCATCGTCGTTCTCACGGTTCTGAAATCGCTTGCCTTGATGGTGCCGCTGTTGATCGGCGTGGCCTATCTCACCTATGCGGAGCGCAAGGTGCTGGGCGCCATGCAGATGCGCAAAGGCCCGAATGTGGTGGGGCCGTTCGGCCTGTGGCAGCCCTTCGCTGACGCGCTGAAGATGATGTTCAAGGAAACCATCATCCCATCCGGCGCCAGTCGCGCGCTGTTCGTGATCGCACCGGTCATCACTTTCACCTTGGCGGTGGCGGCCTGGGTGGTGATTCCGGTAAATAATCACTGGGCGATCGCCAATATCAATGTCGGTATTCTCTACCTGTACGCGATTTCCTCGCTCGGCGTTTACGGCATCGTCATTGCCGGCTGGGCGAGTAACTCGAAATACGCGTTCCTGGGCGCCATGCGCTCTGCAGCCCAGATGGTCTCCTACGAGGTCTCGATGGGCTTCGTCATCGTCACCGTGCTGGTCTGCGTCGGCAGCCTGAATTTGAACGATATCGTGCTGGCGCAACGCCATATCTGGTTCGCCATTCCGCTGCTGCCGATGTTCGTGATTTTTTTCATCTCCGGCTTGGCGGAGACCAACCGCTCGCCGTTCGACCTGGCGGAGGGCGAATCCGAAATTGTCGCCGGGTTCTTCGTCGAATACAGCGCCATGAGCTTTGCGCTGTTCTTCCTTGGCGAATACGCCAACATGATCCTGGTCAGCGCAATGACGACCGTGCTGTTTCTGGGTGGCTGGCTTTCACCCTTGCCCTTTGCGCCCTTCACCTGGATTCCGGGCGTGTTCTGGTTCATCCTGAAAATCCTGGTCTGCCTGTTCGTGTTTCTATGGGTGCGCGCCACGCTACCGCGCTACCGCTACGATCAGCTGATGACGCTGGGCTGGAAGGTCTTTCTGCCGCTCTCGCTGCTCTGGCTGGTGGTGACGGCGAGCTTTCTGGAAATTTTTGGACTTTTGCCCCATGCGTAATGGCCGCATGCGTGAATCGGGAGTTTCAAGATGAGCCAGCTTGACCGCAAAGCCGCCGCATTGCTGCTGAACGAAATCCGCGCCGGGCTGTGGCTTACCTTGCGCTATTTCTTCCGGCCCAAGGCGACGCTGAACTACCCTTACGAGAAAAACGCGATCAGCCCGCGCTTCAAAGGCGAGCATGCGCTGCGGCGCTACCCGAACGGTGAGGAGCGATGTATCGCCTGCAAATTATGCGAGGCGGTGTGCCCGGCCCAGGCCATCACAATCGAGGCCGAACCGCGCGAAGATGGCTCCCGCCGCACCACCCGCTATGACATCGATATGACGAAATGCATCTATTGCGGGCTGTGCGAGGAAGCCTGCCCGGTGGATGCCATCGTTGAAGGACCAAATTTCGAATTCGCCACCGAAACCCGCGAGGAGCTGCTCTACGACAAGGCAAAATTGCTGGCCAATGGCGATCGCTGGGAGCCGGAGCTGGCGAAACGCCTTGAACTCGATGCGCCCTACCGGTAACGCAGCGCCATGATCACCAATCTCTTCTTTGATCTGTTTTCGGCGATCCTGCTGGGTTCGGCCGTGATGGTGGTCAGCAGCCATAATCCGGTACATTCGGTATTGTTCCTTATCCTCGCTTTCATCAACGCGGCGGTGTTGTTCCTGATGGCGGGCGCCGAGTTTCTGGCCTTGGTGCTGGTCATCGTCTATGTCGGCGCTGTCGCCGTGCTGTTCCTGTTCGTCGTGATGATGCTGGACGTCGATTTCTCCGAGCTGCGGGAGGGTGTGCAGCGTTACGCGCCGATCGGCGCCGTGGTTGGGCTGGTGCTGTTCGTTGAACTGGCCTTTGTCGTGATCGGCTGGACGGTGGCGCCTGGCGCTTCTGGCTTGCGCCTGCTGCCGATGCCGGAGAATGTCACCAATACCGTGGCGTTGGGATCGGTGCTCTACACCAACTACATTTTTCTCTTCCAGATCGCCGGCGTGATCCTGCTGGTGGCGATGATCGGCGCCATCGTGTTGACACTGCGCGACCGCCGGCGTGGCAAGACCCAGAATATCGACCGCCAACATGCGCGGCTGGCTACGCTCGAAATGGTCACGGCCAAGCTCGGCGAGGGCGCCAAGCTTCCCCCGCAGACCGAGGACGCGCTGTAATGCAGGTGCCGGTGTCGCATTTTCTGGTTGTTGCCGGATTGCTGCTGGTGATCGGCATTTTCGGCATTTTCATGAACCGCAAAAACATCATCATCATCATGATGTCGATCGAGCTGATCCTGCTCGCCGCCAATATCAACCTGGTCGCCTTTTCCGGCGCGCTGCATGATCTGGTCGGCCAGGTCTTCACCATGTTCGTGCTCACCGTGGCCGCCGCCGAGGCCGCGATCGGCCTTGCCATTCTTGTCATCTATTCCCGCAACCGTGGCTCGATCGAGGTCGAGGACGTGACCTTGATGAAGGGTTGACATGCTCACGCTGATTGCCGTTTTCGCGCCGCTGATCGGCGCGGTGCTTTCGGGATTGTTGCGGCCTTTTATCGGCAAGCCGCTATCCATCGCCGCCAGCATTGCGTTCATGCTGGTCTCTGCGGCCGCGGGCGTGGCGGCTTTCATTCAATTCGAGCAAAGCGGCGCCGCGGAAACGCCGGTTTATCTGGCAAACTGGTTATCGGTTGGACAGTTCAGCGCGGATTGGTCGCTGCGGCAGGATACGCTTTCGCTGGTGATGGTGGCGATGGTCGGCTTCGTTTCGATGCTGATCCACATCTACAGCGCCGGCTACATGGCGCATGACAAAACCGAGCCGCGGTTTTTCGCCTATATGTCGCTGTTCACCTTCGCAATGCAGATGCTGGTGACCGCGAACAACCTGTTGCAGCTGTTCTTCGGCTGGGAGGGCGTGGGTCTCGTCTCCTATCTGCTGATCGGCTACTGGTATGAAAAGCCTAGCGCCAATGCGGCGGCCATCAAGGCGTTTATCGTCAATCGCGTCGGCGACCTGGCCTTCGCGGTCGGCATCGCGCTCACTTATTTCATTTTCCACACGATTTCATTCGACCAGATTTTTGGGGCCGCCGGCGCGCATGCCGGGGATATCTACACTCTGGTCGGAACCCGGTTTCCGGCGCTGGAAGTGGCCTCGATTCTGCTGTTCATCGGCGCGATGGGCAAGTCGGCGCAGCTTTTCCTGCACACCTGGCTGCCCGATGCCATGGAAGGTCCAACGCCGATCTCTGCCTTGATCCACGCCGCCACCATGGTTGCGGCCGGGGTGTTCATGATCGCGCGCATCTCACCGCTGCTGAATCAGGCGCCGGTTGCGATGGAAGTGATTACGGTCATCGGCGCCACCACTGCTTTCTTTGCCGGCACCGTGGGATGCGTGCAGAACGACATCAAACGCGTCATCGCCTATTCCACCTGCTCGCAGCTCGGCTACATGTTCCTGGCGGCGGGGCTTGGCGCCTATCCGATAGCGGTTTTCCACCTGATCAACCATGCCTTCTTCAAAGCCCTGCTGTTCCTCTCGGCGGGCTCCGTCATTCATGCGATGTCCGACGAACAGGATATCCGATTGATGGGAGGGATCGCCAGAAAGCTCCCCGTAACCTGGCTGATGATGCTGGCGGGATCGCTGGCATTGGCGGGAATTCCGCCCTTTTCCGGCTATTATTCCAAGGATGCCATCTTAAGCGCGGCCTTTGCCACGCATACCCCGGTTGCTCTGTATGGCTGGGTTTGCGGCGTTTTCACCGCCGGTCTCACCGCCTTTTACAGCACAAGGCTGTTTCTGCTGACTTTCCACGGCAAGTCCCGCGCACCTGCCCAGGTTCAGGAGCATGTGCATGAAAGCCCGTTGGTCATGCTGGCGCCGCTGGTGGTTTTGGCGCTGGGCGCGCTGGGCTCCGGTTTTCTGCTCCGCGACGCCTTTATCGGCAAAGGATTTGCACAGTTCTGGGGGGCGAGCATCGCGGTTCCGGTGAACAGCGTGATGGGCTCGCTCGATTCGATTCCGGCCCTGGCCGCCCTGTCGCCTTTGTTGGCTGCGTTGCTTGGCGTTCTGATCGGGCTGATCTTTTATGTTTTCGCGCCCAGCCTGCCCGGCGCCTTGGCGCAACAGTTCAGGCCGGTTTATTTGTTCCTGCTCAACAAATGGTATTTCGACGAGATTTACGATGCGCTGCTGGTCAAGCCGACTTTGCGGCTGGCGCGCTTTGCCTGGCATTTCGGCGATGAAAAGGTGATCGACGGCGTGCCAAGCGGGCTTGCCACGCTGACCGCCGATGCCTCCGCGCAGAGCGTGAAATTGCAAACCGGCTCGATTGCGCTTTACGCCTTCATCATGCTGATCGGGCTGCTCGCCTTCCTCAGCCTGTTCCTGTGGTTGCGGTGACGCCATGAACGAGGCGGGTTTCCCTATTCTCTCGTTACTGACCTTCCTGCCGCTGGCCGGCGTGGTGCTGATCGCCACCCTTTCCGGCAACGCGGCTGCGGTGGCGCGCAACGCCCGCTGGATCGCAGTGTGGACCAGCCTGATCGTGCTGGCTTTGGGCATTTATCTCTGGATCGAATTCGATCCCGCGCAGGCCGGATTCCAGTTCGTGGAGGACCATCCGTGGCTTTCCGGCGTGTCGGTCGATTTCCATCTGGGCGTGGACGGGATCAGCCTGTTCCTGGTCCTGCTCACTGTATTCATCACCCCGATCGCGGTTGTTTCGGCGTGGCCGATCACCCGCCGCGTAAAGGAATTGATGATCGCGTTTCTGCTGCTGGAAACGATGACGGTGGGGATGTTCTGCGCTCTCGACTTCGTGGTTTTCTACGTGTTCTACGAAGGCGTGCTGATCCCGATGTATCTGATCATCGGTGTCTGGGGCGGCGATAAGCGGGTTTTCGCCGCCATCAAGTTTTTCCTGTTCACGCTGGCCGGCTCGGTATTGATGCTGCTGGCGCTGGTATGGATGTGGCGCAATGCCGGCACCACCGACATCCCGACGCTGCTGCGCACGCCGATTCCGCCCGATGCGCAGATGTGGCTGTTCGTTGCCTTCCTAGCCTCCTTCGGCGTGAAGGCCGCGGTGTGGCCGTTGCATACTTGGCTGCCTGATGCCTATGGCGAGGCGCCGCTGCCCGGCACCATCATGCTGGCGGCCGTGCTCTCCAAAATGGGCGCCTATGGCTTTCTGCGCTTCACCGTGCCGATGCTCCCGCAGGCCTCCGCTGCCGCCGAGCCGCTGATGTTCACGCTGGGCGTGGTGGCGGTGATCTATGTCTCGCTGGTGGCACTTGCGCAGACCGATATGAAGCGGCTGATCGCCTATTCCTCGGTCGCCCACATGGGGGTGATCGTCATCGGCATTTTCACCTTCACGGTGGAAGGGATCGAGGGCGCGTTGTTCCAGATGCTCTCGCACGGGCTGGTGATTGCGGGCCTGTTCATCTGCTCAGGCGTACTTTTGGTCCGCGGCGAGACACAGCAGCTTTCCCGGCTCGGCGGTCTGGCGGCCAAGATGCCGGTCTATGCGATTTTCCTGATGTTGTTCGCCCTGGCCAGCATGGGACTGCCCGCCACTTCCGGCTTTGTCGGCGAAATTCTGGTGATCGTCGGCGCGTTGAAGGTGAATTTCTGGGTCTCGCTGCTGGGCGGCGCGGGGATGGTGCTGGGGGCCGCCTATATGCTGGTACTGCTGCGGGCCGTGCTGTTCGATAAAATTCCAAGGCCCGAACTGACCGCTTTGAAAGATCTGCAGCCGGTGGAATATGCGATGCTGGTGCCGCTCGCCCTCCTCGTGCTTTGGCTCGGCATCTATCCTTCCAGCTTCACCCATATTTTCGATGCGCCGGTTGCCGCCATGGTGCAGGCGCATGTTGCAGCTATCGCCAAGCCGGTTGCGCTTGCGATGGTGACGAAATGACCCCCGTATCCGTTATTCTGCAAAGCCTGCTGCCTGAGTTGCTGCTCGGCATCGGCGGAATGGCGCTGCTGGTGTTCGGCGTGCTGGGCAAGGAGAACAAATTCGTGGCCTGCACGGCGGCCGCGATTTTGCTACTGATCGTCACGGCGTTCCTTGTTCTGTCAGCGCCCGCCGGCCTGCTGTTCGGCGGGCTGTTCCGGACCAGCGATTTTACCCGCTATGCCAGCCTGCTGATCCTACTGGGTTCGGCGGCGGCACTGCTGCTTTCCTTCGATTATAACAAGCGCGAGGCGATCGCACGGTTCGAATTTCCGGTTCTGGTGTTGTTCGCCACGCTCGGCATGCTGGTGATGGTCTCCGCAGGCGATCTGATGACCTTGTATCTCGGGTTGGAGTTGCAATCGCTCTCCCTCTATATCTGCGCGGCGCTGGCACGTGATGAGTTGCGTTCCGGCGAGGCCGGCCTGAAATATTTCGTCCTGGGCGCCTTGGCCTCCGGCCTGCTGCTCTACGGCATTTCGCTGGTCTATGGCTTTGGCGGCACCACCAATTTCGCGGCATTGGCGCAGGAGCTAACCTCCAGCCCGGCGGCCGGATATGGCACCGTGATCGGAATCGTCTTCGTGCTTGTCGGGCTGGCTTTCAAACTTTCGGCGGCGCCGTTCCACATGTGGACCCCGGATGTTTATCAGGGTGCGCCGACGCCCGTTACCGCGTTGATGGGCACCGCGCCGAAGGTTGCGGCAATCAGCCTGCTGGTATCCGTCATGCTTGGGCCGTTCGGCCATTTGATCTCGCAATGGCAGATGCTGATCCAGATATTGTCCGTGATTTCCATGCTGCTGGGCTCGCTTGCCGCCATTGGCCAGACCAATATCAAGCGGCTGATGGCGTATTCTTCCATCGGCCATATGGGCTACGCGCTGATCGGGCTCGCCGCCGGCGATGCGGCCGGGGTGCAGGCGGTTCTGGTCTATATCGCAATCTATGTGGCGATGTCGTTCGGGACGTTTGCCTGCGTCATCGCAATGCGCCGTCAGGGCAAGGCGGTGGAAAATATTTATGATCTCGCTGGCTTGTCCGCGCAGAATCCGGGCTTTGCGCTGGCGCTGGCCGTGCTGATGTGGTCCATGGCGGGCATTCCGCCGCTCTCCGGCTTCTTTGCCAAACTCTACGTGTTTTCGGCCGCCATCGATGCCGGGCTGGTCCCGCTGGCGGTGATCGGCGTGCTCACCAGCGTGATCGGCGCCTTCTACTATGTTCGCATCATCAAGGTGATGTATTTCGACGCCGGGCAGCCGAATTTCGATAAAACCCCCGGTTCGGTGCGCTTCGTGATGGCGGCCGGCGCCATTGTCACGGCACTTCTGGTGTTCATCCCCGGCCCGCTGATTTCCGCGGCCCATGCGGCAGCCTCGGCCCTGCTGGGGTGATCGACGGGCGGTTTGACGATGATTTCCTGGCGGCTTGAGGTTTTCGAGGTGCTGGGATCGACCTCCGATCACTGTATCGCAAGGGCCAAAGCCGGCGCCGCCGAGGGGCTGGCGATCCTGGCGCATCAACAGAGCGCCGGGCGCGGCAGCCGCGGGCGGCAATGGCAATCTCCACCCGGCAACCTCAACCTTTCCGTGCTGTTGAGGCCCAGCCTGCCGGCATCGGAGAGCAGCATCTTTCCGCTACTGGCCGGCATCGCGGTAGCCGATGCGATATGCGCATTTCTGCCGGCGCAAGCAGCCCCCATGCTGAAATGGCCCAATGACGTGCTGTTGGATCAGGGCAAGCTGGCGGGCATTCTCATCGACGCCGCACCCAACGCCACAAATCTGGAATGGCTGGTGATTGGCATCGGTATCAACCTGGCGCACGCCCCGGAAATCCCGGCCAGGCGCACCTCCACGCTGCAAGCCCATGGCGGCGAGGCTACCCCGGAAGCTGCGGCGCAGATCGTGCTGCATTATCTTGGATTCTGGTTGGAGCATTTGGGCTCCTCCGGCGCCGCTTCTGTTCTGGACGCTTGGCAGCAACGTGCGCATCCAATCGGAACCTGCCTTACCGTGCAGACTGGCGGCTTGGCCGTGACTGGCCGATATGCCGGCCTCTCGCCCGAGGGTGAATTGCTGTTGAACGTGGAAGATCGTATCGAGCGGTTTCATACTGGAGAAACTCTCTTGGGGAAACGCTTTTGAAGGGTGGGGGCTGAAGCGCCATGCTGCTCGTGATCGATGCCGGCAATACCAATATCGTTTTCGCCGTGCATGACGGCACGGAATGGCGCGGCACCTGGCGGGTTGCCACCCAGTCCCAACGCACCTCGGATGAATACGGGGTTTGGCTGGAAGCTTTGATCAAGCGCGTTGGAATCAAGGCCGGGGATATCGACGGCGCGGTGATCGGCACGGTGGTGCCGGCCGCGCGATACCATTTGCGCAAGCTCTGCCGGGACTGGTTCAATGTGGAGCCGATCATTGCCCAGGCCGGGCTGGACTGGGGATTCGAAATCAAGGTCGATAATCCAAGCGAGGTCGGGGCCGACCGGCTGTTGAACGCTTTGGCCGCGCATAACCACTATCGCGGGCCGCTGGTGGTGATCGATTTCGGCACCGCGACCACCTTCGATGTGGTCGATCGCAACGGCGCCTATCTCGGCGGCGCCATCGCACCGGGGATCAACCTTTCCATCGAGGCGCTGCATCAGGCGGCGGCGCAACTGCCGCGCATCGGCATTGGCCGGCCGCAATCGGTGATCGGCACCTCCACCATTCCGGCGATGCGCTCGGGCATCTATTGGGGCTATGTCGGGCTGATCGAGGGCTTGCTCGCCCGGATCGAAACCGAATTCGGCGAACCGCTGAAAGCCATCGCCACCGGCGGCCTGGCGCCTTTATTCGCCGAAGGCACGGCGAAGCTCACCACCATCGACCCCGATCTCACGCTGGACGGATTGCGGCTGCTCTCGCTGCGCAACAAGGCGCCAGCCTTGCCGCGCGACCGAGCCCGGTTTGTCGATACGGAGTGAAGCAGCAAGCAAGCAGCCGCTTTTTTGAAAAAAAGGCTGGCCCCCTCCGGAGCCTTTACAGCAACGCTTCGCGTTGCCGGAACCTTTGGCTCCTTTACCCGCGCAGGCGCAAAAAACTTTTATTTTGCTTGTGCCGGGATTTTTCAGCGCCCATGGCCCATATGAACAAAAGTCTTTTTGGTTCTTTTTCTACAGAAAAAGGACTTCTTCCTTTTTCCAGGAGCCTTTAAACAAAATGGCCATTTCAACCGGCAAGCGGCCGGCCGACACGCGGGCGAATGATCCGGGTGGTTTTCTTTATGTCCCGCTGGGTGGCACCGGCGAGATCGGGATGAATTTCAATCTCTATGGCTGCGATGGCGCGTGGCTTGCGGTGGATTGCGGCATGGGGTTCGCCGGCCCAGAGAATCCGGAGGCAGAATTATTGCTGGCCGACCCGGCTTTCATCGTGGCGCGGCGGGAGCAATTGCGAGGGCTGGTGATTACCCATGCGCATGAAGACCATATTGGCGGCGTCGCCCGACTCTGGCCGCAATTACGCTGCCCGGTTTATGCTACACCCTTTGTCGCCGTGGTTCTGCGCCGCAAGCTGAGTGAAGCCGGGCTTGGTCGGGAGGTCAAACTAAACGTCATCCCGCCGGGCAGCGCGTTTGAGATTGCCCCGTTCTCCCTGCGCTTTATCGGCATGACACATTCCACGCCGGAAGCGCAGGCGCTGGTCATCACCACGCATTACGGCGCCGTGCTGCATACCGGCGACTGGAAGTTCGATCCACATCCGGAAGTCGGCGCGCTCACCGATGAGGCGGGGCTTGCCGCTTTGGGCGTTGCCGGCGTGCTGGCTATGACCTCCGATTCCACCAATGCGACAGTTGATGGACATTCAGGCTCCGAGCGGGATGTGAAAAAAAGCCTGATTGCGCTGATCAATGATCTGCCGGGGCGCATTGCGGTGACTTGCTTTGCCAGCAACATCGCGCGGGTAGCCAGCGTGATCGAAGCTGCGACGCAGGCCGGCCGGCATGTCGCGCTGATCGGCCGGAGCCTTGGCAATTACATCGCGGCCGCTCAGGAGGCGGGGTATCTGCTGGATGTGCCGGATTTCATCCCCGAAGAGGATATCGGCGCCATTCCGGACGAAAACCTGCTCCTGCTTGTCACCGGCAGCCAGGGCGAGCCGCGCTCGGCGCTGGCGCGCATGGCCTTGGACACCCATCGCTACGCCAGCTTGAGCGAAGGCGACTCGGTGATCTTCTCGTCGCGGGTGATTCCGGGCAATGAGCGCGCGATTACCGCGGTGCAGGATGCCTTGGTTCGCCGCGGCGTGCAGGTGATCACCGATGAGGATGAATTCACCCATGTTTCCGGCCACCCGCCGCGCGATGATCTGTGCAAGCTCTACAAGCTCGTCCGGCCGGAATATCTCATTCCCACACATGGCGAGTGGCGCCATCTCTCGGCCCAGGCGGAGTTGGCACGGGAGGAGGGGCTGACGCCGATCCTGATGGAAAACGGCGACATGCTGCGCTTGCGGCCTGGAACGCCGGAGATCATCGCGCGTGTGGAGACCGGCAGGCTCGCCGTGGATGGCGACAATATCCTGCCTCTGAAAGGCAGCGTGATGGCCGCCAGGCGGCGGATGTTGTTCAACGGCATCGTTGTCGGAAGCGCTGCTTTTGATACTGCCGGCCGGGTTCTCGGCGCGCCCAAAATCACTGCGCCGGGTTTGTTCGACGATGCGGCGCAACTGCACCGCGAGGCGGAAGCGGAATTTTTGGAATTGTTGACAGATTTGCCGGCGGCGATACGCAAGGAGGACGCGGCGCTAACCGATGCCGCGCGGTCTATTCTGCGCCGCGTTACCGGCAAGCGGTTAGGAAAACGCCCGATTGTGGAGGCGCATATTCTAAGATTATAGGACCATTCGAAGGTCAACTTAAAATTTAGGTGAATATTGATGTTTTTTTATTCAATGGCGGAAAAATAGATCAAGGTATGCACAGCCGCCTAAAAACGATGCGGTTTTTTTGTCGTTTTTGCTTTACGTTTCCTATGCTGCGGTGCATCGTAAGGCCTAGGATGAAGTTTGGTTCTTCATCCTGCCGTGTGACTGGCGTTTCCTCCCTGAACTTGGCCCGCCGCCCCATGGGCTGGCGGGCTTCTTTCATAGTAACCAAGCTCCGGCTGTACTGCTGATGCGTCCGCTCAAGCAGGAAATTACCGACCTGACCGCCTGCCGGGCAATTTTTGCGGCCTGGGTATTTGCCTATCATGTCGATCTGCATGCCCATTTTTCGGGCTTGATGGGCGGCTGCGCTGGGTTGATCCGGCATGGCTATCTCGGGGTTGATGGGTTTTTTCTGCTCTCCGGATTGATTTTAACTCTCAGGCATCCGGAACTTGCAAATTCCCGTGCCGGCGCCGGGCGCTTCCTCATAAAGCGGTTGGCGCGCATCTACCCGGTGCATCTGGCGGTGATTATGCTGCTTGGGGTGGTGGTCGGCATCGGGCTGTTGGCGGGGGTCAGCCCCAGGGATCCCGGTAGATTTACGCTGCCATCGCTGATCGAAAACTTGTTGCTGATCCATGGCTGGGGCGTGGCGGATCAACTGGCGTGGAACTACCCCTCCTGGTCGGTGAGCACGGAATGGGCCGGCTATCTGCTGTTCCCCGCGCTGTGGTTTACAATTGCGCGTTTGCCGAACCGCTGGGTCGCCTGCGTTCTTGTTGCTTCCTGGCTGGTGCTGGCGGCGGTCGATTTTTGGTCCGCCGACGGCCTTAACCTTACCATCGCTTACGCGCTGACGCGGTTTTTGCCGGAATTTATCGCCGGCATTGCCACTGCCAAGCTGATTCCCGTTCTGGCGCGCCATCTGCCTGGTTTCACTCTGGCTGCATTGGGCCTGATCCTGGCCGTGCTGTCGCTGCTATTTGCGGGCGATATCTGCGTGGTCGGCGGGCTTTGGATGGTGCTGACAGGCTTTGCAACCCAAGCAGTTTCCGGCCGCGCGAGCATCTTACCGAAGATTTCGTTTCTGCGCTTCCTGGGTCATCTCTCATACGCCTTTTATATGAGCTTCGGGACCATCGAGCTTTTCCTGGCCCAACTCTACCGCCACCAGGGCTGGGACCCTGCGTCAAGCAGGCTGGTTTATTCGGCTGCCATGACGGTTCTGACCTTCATCCTGGCGCTGTCGCTGCATGGCTTGGTTGAAAACCCGGCACGCGCCTTCATCGATCGCCGGTTGGCAGGGCCACGACCGTTAAAGGACGCCGCTGCTTGTCGGGGTGGCCTAAATCGGGATAGGGATGAGAAAACGCAGGCACTAAAGGGATAGCATGAGCGAAACGGGCAAAGACGGGCTGCTGGTGAACAAGATCGCGGCAGGGTTTCTCACCGCGGGCATTGTGCTTTGGGGCGCAAACCGGATCGCATCCGTCGTTATCCATACCGAGGCGCCCGAGAAACCGGCCATCGCCATTGCCGGCTTGCAAACCCAGGCAGCGCCGGCCGCTGCCGCCGGCCTTGCTTCCATTCTGCCGCTCATTGGCGGCGCGGATGTATCGAAGGGCCAGGCTTTCGTGCAGCAACAATGCTCCTCCTGCCATACCCTGAATCAGGGTGGCGGCGCCGGGGTTGGGCCAAATCTATATGGCGTGGTTGGCGGGCCGATGTTCGCCGGCGGTTTCAGCTATTCCGACGCGGTGAAGGCCAAGGCCAAGGGCAGTTGGAATTACGATAACATGAATGCCTGGCTGGCCGACCCGGCCGGCTTCGCGCCCGGCACCGAAATGTCCTATTCCGGCATCAGGAACACCCAGACGCGCGCCGATGTCGTCGCCTATTTGCGGACCTTGTCTGCGAGCCCGCTGCCTTTGCCCACGCCGGCGGAGGTGAAGGCGGCCGGCGTTCCGGCGACCGGCGGAT
>JAMFRY010000201.1 GCA_026225015.1 Alphaproteobacteria bacterium | reverse complement strand
GGTACTGCGCCGCGACTCTGCCCGGAAGCCTTGCGGGGACTGTCCGATCAGCTCGCGGAATGCGCGGGCAAAGGCGCTTTGGCTTTCAAAACCGATATCGGCCGCAATGCGGCTGATGGAATGGTCGGTTTCGGTCAGCGCTTCAATGGCCGCAAGTAGGCGGGTGCGGCGGCGATATTCATCCCAGCCCATGCCGAGCTGCGCCTGGCAGCGGCGGCGCAGGGAACGCTCGGATAGCCCGGCGGCGCGGGCCGCCTGGTTCATCTGGCTACCGGGATCGAAGCGGATATAATCGAGTGCCGCACGCAGCGCGGGATCGCTCGTGCTGGGCAGCGTGAGGGGAGCCTGCTGGGTAATCCATTCGCGGCATAGAAGCGCAAACGCCGCGAAGAAGGCGCTGCCGGTTGCGTCGTGCGGCTGATCCAGCTTCCAACGGATGGCTTCAGCCATCATCGCCCGCAGCAGCGGAGAGACGCGCAGGATGCGGATGCCTGACCCCGCGTCGGGCACGGATTCGGGCACCAGCAATACCGAGACGGAGCGGATGCGGTGCAGGCTGTTGCGATGCCGCGTTCCCGCCGGAACCCAACCCGCCAGGCTGCGCGGCAGCAAATGCCGGCTGAACGCATCTTCGAGTTCCATCGCTCCCTCAAAAGCATATTGAATCTGGTGCATGTCGTGGTGGTGCCAGGGGCAGTCCATGTGGAATTCGTCCTGCTGGATGGACCCGGCCAAGGGCCGCCGCGCCGGATCGACCAATGTGATCAGGCCGAGATCGCGGTTGGAGTCGACCACCGGGTTGAACATCGCGTGCTCCCGTTCTCCGGCCGTTCGTCATGGCCGTTTCAGACGCAAGTTTGGCCGATCGCCGCGAGACAGTCAAAGTTCATCTATGGCATCCTGCCGCTTCAACACTAAGGGAAAAATGCCATGGGGCTGATGTCGATCCGATTGGGAACCAACGATGTGGAAAAGGCCCGCACCTTCTATGATGCGACTTTCGCGGCGCTTGGGTTTGGCGAGACTAGACTGGCGATGGACATGCCCGTGGCGCTGTATCGTTTGCCGGGTGGGGTGCATTTCATGCTGGCCTCGCCGAGAAATGGCGAGGCTGCCAGCCATGGCAATGGCGAGACGATCGGCCTTACCGCGGCCGACGCCGATTGCGTTGACCGCTGGCATGAAGCCGGCCTGGTCAAGGGCGGGTCATGCGAAGGACCGCCGGGTCCGCGCACGGAGGCTGGCGGGCGCTATGGCGCCTATTTGCGCGACCCCGATGGCCACAAACTCTGCGCCTATTCGGCGGGTTAATTCCCATACAGGAACAAGGAGGCGGCAAATATGGCAATCCGTGCGCACCAGCCCGAACAACTGACATGGCGCAAGATCGGCGAAATCGAAATGGGCTCGATGCGTGATCATATCGATAAAACCGAACTCGAAGGCCAACTCTGCTTCCATGAAGCCGGCAGCGCGACCGCCATGCAGTTGATGGAAATGCGCCTGAACCCGGACACGCTGATCGCGCCGCATTCACATGAGGATGACGAAATATTCTTCATTGTCGAAGGGAGCCTGCATTGGGGCGACAAGGCATTGCCGGCTGGTGGGTCGCTTTATATTCCGGCCGGGACGAATTACTCCTTCCGCACGGGATCGCAGCCGGCAAGGCTGCTGAACTTCCGGGCGCGGGCCGATCACAGTTTCCGGCCGGCGTGGGAGGCAGAGGGCGCGGGAGATCGGGCGGGTGGCTGAGGAGCCTCCTCACAAAGACGTGGTGATCGGGCAGTTTACGCGGCAGGCGGAGGGTTATGCGCGTTTGATCGGCGCGATGTCCGGGAGCGACCGGCAATCGGCGTTTCGGGCAATTGTCGATGCGCGGCCGGACGACACCATGCTCGATGTTTGCTGCGGCCCGGGAACGCTGGCGTTGGATTTGGCGCCCTTCGTTTCGAAGGTGACGGGTTTCGACGTCACCCCGGCGATGCTGGTTCAGGCGCGGGCTGCACAGGCGCGCGCAGCACAAGCAAAGCGGGACGTGGATAATGTCGAATGGCGGCAAGGCGATGTTTATGCGCTGCCTTTTGAGGCGGCTTCATTCAGCCTGGTTACCTGCGCTGCGGCTTTCCACCATATAACCGATCCGCGAGCTGCTTTTCAGGAGCTGGTGCGGGTCTGCCGGCCAGGGGGCAGGATTGTTATAAGGGACGTGACGCCTGCCGCGCAAAAATCTGCCGCCTATGACCGAATGGAGAAATTGCGCGATCCCTCGCATATCCATGCCTTGACGCCTTGGGAGTTGGCCCGTCTCGGCGAGGGATCGGCGGTCAGCGCGCCGGTTTTGCGCCCGGGGATCGCTGCCGACCTGGCCCTGGATGGTATTTTGGCGGCATCCTTTCCTGAGGTCTGCACGATTGCGGAAATCCGCGCGATGTTTCTTGAGGACGCATTGTCGGGCGAGGATTTGTTGGGTTTCAATGCGCGTTTGCTCGATGGCGAAATCCGGGTTTCTTTTCCCCAGACAACGGCGAAATGGATCAGGTGTTAGCGCCGCGCGAGGAAGGCGGCGATGTTGGCGAGTTGCTGTTTGTAGGTCTCGGCAAAGCTGTGGCCGCCCGTTCCCGTCGCGACGAAATAGAGGTCTTTGCTGTGCGCCGGGTGCAGGACGGCGTTGATGGCGGCCAGGCCGGGGGCGCAGATCGGGCCGGGAGGCAGGCCGGGATGGGCATAGGTATTGTAGGGCGAGGGGTTGGCGAGGTCGGCGCGGGTAAGGGCCAGGCCGGAAGCGGTGGCGCCGTTGCTGGCGGCGTAGATCACGGTGGGGTCGGCTTGCAGCCACATGCCCAGCGCGAGGCGGTTTTCGTACACGGCGGCGATTTTTGGCAGCTCGGCCGGCAGCGGCGTTTCCTCCTGCACGATCGAGGCGAGGATGAGGGCCTGAGCGGGCGAGGCGAGCGGAATCGCGGGGTCGCGCTGGTTCCAGGCGGCGGCCAGCGCCGATTGCAACGCCAGACCGGCGCGGGCGATGAGTTTTGGTCGTGGCGTGCCGAGGGTGTAGTTATAGGTTTGCGGCAGGATGTCGCCCTCCAGGGGCGGCAAGATGCTGCCCGAGGCCGCCGCGGCGGCATTGACGATGCGCGCGATCTGGATGCTGGTAAGGCCTTCCGGGATGGTGACTTGGTGCTGCACCAGCGGGCCGAAGCGCAAAATCTGCAAAACCTGCTGAATTGAGGCACGGGCCGGAATTTCGAACTCGCCGGCGCGGATTGGATTTTTGCTTCGGGTGATCCAGGCAGCGGCGCGAAAGAACAATTTGGAGGAAATGGCGCCGTCAGCTTTGAGCGTTTCGGCGGCGGCGCCGGTGCCGGCGGCGGGGATGACGACCGCGCGCGTGGTTGGAAGCGGACCCGGCGAGCGGTAGGTTTCGTTCACCGCCATGCGGC
>JAMFRY010000200.1 GCA_026225015.1 Alphaproteobacteria bacterium | reverse complement strand
GTATCGGCGGCCCAGCCGAATCTGGCCCAGCCGAATGCGGCCCAGCCTATTGCGGTCCAACCGGGCTCTGACGGCGCCAGGGTTTTGCCTTTACCAGCTTTGCCTTTACCGCCGCCGCAGGCTCCGGTGAACGTGGCTACCGTCAGCACCGCGCCCGCTGTCCAGGAACCCAAATTATTCCCAAAACGCTTCACAGTCCGCACGGCGCGGCGGGTGAACCATTCCAGCTTGGCCGCCGGAGCGCCGGCATACAGCGTGCCGAATGATCGGGCTTTGCCGGTGCAGGTGTCGGCCCCGATGCTGCAATATCATCCCGCGGCAACCCCGGTGAGCGCGGATAATTCCGGCTCGGCCCTGGGTATGGCGGCCGATCTACCGCCGCCGCAACCACTGAGCGGGCAGAGCAATTGACCCTGACTCTGCGCCCGGACCCGCCACCGCCCTCCCGCCGCTTCGGCGCCCCCGATCGCGACGCGGTGCCGCGGATGGAGCATGTGCGGATCACATCTCCGGACCTCATGCGCCGGGCGGTGATCGAGAAGGCCCGCGAACGCCTGGTTCTCTGCGCCTGTCTGTTCGGCGTATTGTTCATCGTGCTGGCCGGCAGGCTGACCTTCGCCACCATCATCCGGCCGGTTCTGCCCACCCAGGCGGTGTTGAACGCCATGCAGCCGGTGCTGGATGTCACGCCGCCGCCGCCCGGCCGCGCAGATATCACCGATCGCAATGGCACGATCCTCGCCGTCTCGCTGCCCAGCGCGCAACTTTATGCAGACCCCAGGCAAGTCGTCGATCCGCGTGCCGCCGCTTTTGAGCTGGGGCGCGTGCTGCCGGGGCTGGATGTGGCGGCGACCGCAAAAAAACTCGAATCGGGCAAGGATTTTGTTTATCTCGACCGCAAATTGATGCCGGATGAGGAGTTGGCGGTAAACCAGCTTGGCATTCCCGGCGTGTATTTCGAGAGTTCCGAGAAACGGCATTACCCGGAGGCCGATCTGGCGGCCCATATATTGGGCGGCATCACCGTGGGCGGCAACGGTATCGCCGGCGTGGAAAAATATTTCAACCAACGCCTGACTTCGGACACCGCGCCGCTGAAATTATCCGTCGATATCGGCATCGAGGGGATCGTGCATGATGAGCTGGCTTCGGCGGTGAAGGAGTTCCGCTCGCCGGGCGGCTGCGCCATTGTGATGAACGCGCATACCGGCGAAATCCTGGCCATGGTGAGCCTGCCGGATTACGACGCCGCCGATCTGGGCAGCGCTCCGGCCGATGCCCGCTTCAACCGCTGCGTCACCGGCGATTATGAGCCGGGCAGCGTGTTCAAACTGCAAACCATCTCGATGGCGCTGGATTCCGGGATGATCCATTACTGGGACAGCTTCGATACCAGCCACCCGCTGCATGTCGGCCGCTTCACCATCACCGATTTCGAGCCCGTACATACGTGGATGGCAGTGCCGCAGATACTTAACGTGTCGTCGAATATCGGCGCCTCGCGGATCGCCACCATTTTGGGGCCAAAAACCGAACAGGCATGGTTCGCCAAACAGGGGTTTTTCAAAAAACTGCCCGTGCAGCTCCCGGAAGCGGCGGCGCCGCAATACCAGAACCTGCGCGATTGGGGGCTTTCGACCACCATGACCGTGGCGTTCGGAAACGGCATCGCGGTGACTCCGCTGCATCTGGTGACCGCGGTGCTGCCAATCGTGAATGGCGGCGTCAGATATGACCCGACCTTGCTGGCAGTTGACCCGGACGGTCCGCAGCCGCAAGGCCGGCGCGTGATGGCGGGGCCGACTTCGGATATGATGCGCAAATTGATGACCGGCGTGGTGCTTTCGGGCACCGGCACCAAGGCGGCGGTTCCCGGCTATGTGGTGGGCGGCAAGACCGGCACCGCCCAGGTGGTGGGACCGCGCGGTGGTTATTTGAAGCATACCAACAACGCTTCCTTCATGGCGGCGTTCCCGATGAACGACCCGCAATATGTGATCTACGTATTGGTGCTGCAGCCGAAGGCGGATGCCACGACCTATGGATTCACCACAGGCGGCTTTATCGCGGCCCCCACGGTGGGGCGGATCATCGCGCGGATCGGGCCGATGCTGGGCGTGCTGCCGGCGGCCGGCGATACCCTGGCGGCGATGGAAGCTTCGCTGACCGTGCCGATGAATCCGACCCCGCCGCCGGGTGTTATCGCCCTTGGGCCGACGCGGCCGCTGCCGCCAGGCGCCAATATGTTCGCATACGAGCTGTTGGGAGAGAAACCGCCCCATGCCTCGGCCGCCCGGCAGTCAGGAGCGGATGCCCTGCTTTCGGCCTTGCATGCGACGCCTGGACGTAATGGAGAGCCGGTCTATCCAACCTTGTCCCAAGGGACTCTGCGGCACGTTACCCAAAATAGGGGCGCAGCCGGCAGCGGCACGGGCGAAGAGCTTGCGGAGCGATGAGCTGATGGGCGTGGATGTGCGAGGGATCACGGCGGATAGCCGGGCGGTGCGGCCCGGATTCATGTTCGCGGCCTTGCCTGGGGCCAAAATGGATGGCCGGCAGTTCATCGCCGATGCGGTGGCGCGCGGCGCGGTTGCGGTGCTCGCGCCGGAGGGTACGCAATGGCCGCCCGGCGTGCCGCCTTTGCCATTGCTGGTAGACCCGGCCCCCCGAATGCGGCTGGCGAAAATCGCCGCGCAGTTGGCGGGCCGCATGCCGGAGGTTCTGGTCGCGGTGACCGGCACCAACGGCAAGACCAGCACGGTGGATTTTTTGCGGCAGATTTTTTTGCTCTCCGGGCGGCAGGCGGCATCGCTTGGCACGTTGGGCGTGATCGCGCAGGGCGTGGCGGCAACCGAGTCGCTGACCACGCCCGACCCGGTAACGCTCGCCAATACGCTGCACGCGCTGGCCGATCAGGGCATCACCCATGCCGCGTTGGAAGCCTCCTCGCACGGGATCGCGCAGAACCGGCTGGATGGGCTGAATTTCCGCGCCGCCGGCATCAGCAACGTGACGCGCGATCATCTGGACTACCATGGCAGCATCGAGGCCTATCGGGCGGCAAAATTGCGGCTGTTCGAAAAACTGCTGCCCGCCGGCGCCCCGGCCGTGGCCATGGCCGATATGGACAAGGAGACGCTGAAACAGCTCTCCGGTATTGCGGTGCGGCGCGGGCTCGATTTGCTGCTGGTTGGCGTGGCTTCCTGCCGGAAACTGCCCGCCGGGCAGGAGATTGAAGTCAATTTTGCCGGCAGGCGGGAGCAAATTTTACTCAACCTGCCGGGCCGCTTTCAGGCCGATAACGTGCTGCTGGCGGCTGCTCTGGCCGAGGCTGTCGGGGTGCGCGATGCGCTGCAACTGGCGCCGGAGCTGAAATTCGTGCGCGGCCGGCTCGAATGTGCGGCGGTGCTGCCAAACGGGGCCGCCGCTTATGTCGATTACGCCCATACGCCGGATGCGATCGGCCGGGTGTTGACAGCGTTACGGCCGCACGCAACCGGCAAATTGGTGATCGTGTTCGGCGCCGGCGGCGACCGCGATCGCGGCAAGCGGCCCTTGATGGGCGCGGCGGCGGCGGTTTTTGCGGATAGGGTGATCGTGACCGACGATAACCCGCGCAGCGAGGCGCCAGCCGCGATTCGCGCAGAAATCATGGCAGCCTGCCCGAACGCAACTGAAATTGGCGACCGCGAGCAGGCCATCGCCGCCGGGCTGAACATGCTGGAACCTGGCGATGTGCTGGTGGTTGCCGGCAAGGGCCATGAGCAGGGGCAGATCATCGGCGGCGAAATCGTGCCCTTTGACGACGCCGCGGTGATCCGTTCCCTGATTGGCCCATCCTTGATTGATCTAGGCTGATGCTCTGGACCGGGGAAGAACTTCAGGCCGCCTTAAGCGCGCGCAACGCAGATGCGTTTGCGGCGAGCGGCATCTCGATCGATACGCGGTCCATCAAGCCGGGCGATCTGTTCGTCGCGCTGACGGCTGAGCGCGACGGTCATGATTATGTCGCCGAGGCGCTGGCCAAGGGCGCTGCCGGCGCAATGATTTCGCGTGAGCTTGGCCTGGACGGACATTTTCTGCTGGTGGAAGACACACTGGCCGGCCTAACGGGCCTTGCCGCATTCGCCCGGCGCAGGTCCGCAGCCAAGGTGATTGCCGTGACGGGCAGCGTCGGCAAAACCACCAGCAAGGAGATGCTGCGGCGGGCGCTGGGTGGGTTTGGCAGCGTTCATGCGGCCGATGCCTCGTTCAACAACCATATCGGCGTGCCGCTGACCCTGGCCCGGATGCCGCGCGACGCGGAATTTGCGGTGCTGGAGCTGGGCATGAATCACCCGGGCGAGATCGCGCCGCTGGCGCGGCTGGCGCGGCCGCATGTTGCGGTGATCACCGCTATCGCGCGCGCGCATATCGGGTTGATGGGATCACTGGAAGCGATTGCCGCGGAGAAGGCGGCGATATGTCTTGGTTTGGAACCGGGCGGCGCTGCCGTGCTGCCGGCGGATTCGGCGTTTTTCGATCAGCTGAAAAGTTTTGTGCCGGTCGCGGCCAGATGCATCGGCTTTGGCGCCAATGAATCTGCGCAGGCCCGGCTGCTGAATGCCGCGAGCAGCGCCGATGGCTGCGATGTACGCGGCGCCATCGCTGGCGCAAGGGCGGAATTCCACCTCGCAGCGCCGGGGCGGCACATGGCGATGAACGCCATGGCGGCGCTGGCGGCGTGCTCGGCTTTGGGGCTGGATATTGAAAAAGCCGCCGCGGCGCTGGATGGTTTCCTGCCCTTTGCCGGCCGCGGCATGCGCAAGGTGATCGAAATGCGCGGCGGCGCGGCGATTCTCCTCGATGAAAGCTATAACGCCTCCGGCGCCTCGCTGCGCGCGGCGCTCGAGGTTTTGCGCCTGCAGCCGGGGCGGCATGTGGCGGTTCTGGGCGATATGCTGGAACTGGGCGAGGATGAAAGGCGCGAACATGAGAGCCTGGCGGCGGAGGTTGATGCGAGCGCCGATATTCTGTTCGCCTGCGGTCCGATGATGGGCTTTCTGTTCAACCTGCTGCCTGCGTCCAAGCAAGGCGGCTATGCGGCGGATGCCCGAGCGCTGGCGACGATCGTTCAACCGGCGCTACGGCCCGGCGATGCGGTGCTGGTTAAAGGCAGCTATGGCAGCCGCATGCGCGACGTGGTGGCCGCTCTGGAAGCGGCGCACGCATGATCTATGCTTTGCTGCTTCCGCTGGCCGGACAAATCCATTTTTTCAATCTATTCCGCTACATCACTTTCCGGGCCGGTGGCGCCTGCCTCACCGCTTTGGTGGTAAGCTTCTGGCTCGGGCCGAAATTGATCCGGTTGTTGAAATCCATGCAGCGCCATGGCCAGCCGATCCGCTTGGACGGGCCGGAGCGGCATCTGATCGAAAAGAAGGGCACGCCGACGATGGGCGGTGTGCTGATCCTGTCAGCGCTGGTGATCTCCACGCTGCTGTGGGTGGATCTGCGGAATCTCTATGTTTGGGCAGTGATGTTCGTGACGCTCTGTTATGGGGCGCTGGGCTTCGTTGATGATTACCTCAAGCTGTCGCGCAACAACCACAAAGGCGTGTCGCCACGGGTGAAGATGATCGCGCAGGCCTCGATCGGGCTGATCGCCGCGATTTG
>JAMFRY010000199.1 GCA_026225015.1 Alphaproteobacteria bacterium | reverse complement strand
TGTCTGGCCATTCTCTGTTTCAAGAAAACTACCATTTGTTCCGGGCGTCACCGCATAATTGTTTCCGCCACTGGCGAAGGAAAAGGCACTGATCGAGAGGGTGCCGGGTGCGGCGCCCTTTGCAACCGCATCGGGGCTGACGGAGTCCTGGACCTGGATGCCCAATCCGGCTGCGCCAGCGATGGCCTCTCTCGCGCCCAGAACCGCGTCACCCTGCGCCCCACCGACATCCCGGTTTGCGATGGCAACGCCGTACTTCGAGACTAAGTTGCTATAGTCTGCCTTATTGGCCGCAGCAATCGTCGCAAGTCCGTTAGCTCCCGCGACCAAATTCAGCTCATTCGCCACTTGATCGGATAGCGGCCGGGCGAATGCCGCGTTTTGGGTTCCACCTGCCGCGCTGCTAAGGCTGACGATCACTGCCGGCTGACTGGCGCTGCTGCTGTCCGTTTGAGACGCGGTGTTCGCAGGGTCGCTCGGCAGGGACGCTGTTGCAATTGCTGCTGGGGTCGCGGCGGAACTGATCGGGGATATGGCGGACATTTGAGACCACTTTCAAGGCTGACTGATCGCGTTTTCTACGACCAGTATGGCCCGCGTTACCTAATAGATTATTAACGCTTTGGTTACTTTCTCTGGGACCGCGCAGCCCAGGCCACAAGCCGAAAATCGCTCAACATCTCATCCCAAAGCCGGGCCGCATGAGATGTTCCTGGATTATTCTCCGTTAGCGTTGTTTTGCGCAGTTTCGACGCTATGCCCTCCCTTTGCTTAGGGGTTAAATTGCGTAAAAGGCGTGGATGCCAAGCGGCGTGCACACGCCTTCGCGGGGCATGAAGGGTTTGAGGGGCAAATATAAAGCCGGATGGTCATGACAAAAGTAAAAATCTGCGGCGTGAACAGCGAAGCGGCGTTCGACGCCGTGGTGCAAGCCCAGGCGGATTATCTCGGTTTGCAGTTTTTTGAACGCTCCCCGCGTTTCGTCACGCCCGAAACTGCGGCGTCGCTGAATGCGCGGCACGCAGGCGGCCCGTTGCGCGTCGGGCTTTTCGTGCAGCCCGAGCCGGCCGCCATCGCCTCGGTGCTGCTTGTGGTAAAACTGGACATTCTGCAAATCTACGGCAGCGCCGAATTATGCCGGCAAATCCGCGCGGAATTTGGCCTGAAAATCTGGCGGGCCATCGGCGTGGCGGCGCAAAGCGATCTGCCAACCGAAACCGAAGGCCTGGATGGTTTCGTCATCGAGGCCAAGCCGCCGCCCGGCGCCACCCGCCCCGGCGGCAATGCCGTAACGATGCAATGGGGGCTGCTCAAAGGCTGGGCAGCACCTTCGCCCTGGCTATTGGCCGGCGGGCTGAACCCCGCGAATGTGGCGCGCGCCGTCACAGAATCCGGCGCGCCGGGCGTGGACGTCGCCTCCGGCGTCGAGAGCGCATTGGGGCAGAAATCGCCGGCGCTGATTCATGACTTCGTCGCTCAGGTCCGGCGCATAGCGTAACCCCCCCCTTCTTCTCCCTCGCCCTTGTGGGGAGGGCCGGGGTGGGGGTCACCGGACTCAAGGTTGCGGCCATACCGCTCCGTATGGCACAAGCGCTCATGCTCAGACGTGCGATTCTCGCCTCCATCCCGGCGCTCGCTTTGCTGCCAAAATCGGCGCAAGCGGATGATTTTAACACATTTCTGGCCCGGCTTCGGGCGCGCGCGCTGGCCCGGGGCATCCCGCAATCGATCATCGATGCGACCACTGCCGGGCTGGTCCCCAACAGCGATGTGCTGCAACTCGACAAGCACCAGCCGGAATTTACCCTCACCTGGGCGCAATATCGTTCGCGGGTTTTGAACGCAACGCGGGTCGCCCAGGGCAAGGCCAAGGCGCAAACCTCCGCCAATCTGCTGGCGGCGGTCACCAGCCAATACGGCGTCGATTCCGGGCCGCTGCTGGGCATCTGGGGGATCGAGACCAATTACGGCACAACGCAAGGCGATTTCGGCGTGATCGACGCCCTCACCACTTTGGCCTGGGATCGCAATAGCAGCTTCTTCGGGGGCCAGGTGATTTCGGCGATGCGCATCGTGGCGAATGGCGACGCGCCGGCGCAAAAACTCATCGGCTCCTATGCCGGCGCGATGGGCCAGCCGCAATTCATGCCGAGCGTGTACCTCTCGACCGCCATCTCCTTCACCGGTTCCGGCCAGCCGGACGCCGGAGCGCCGGATATCTGGAATTCGGATGCGGATACGCTGGCATCGATGGCGAACTACCTGCTGAAAGCCGGCTGGCAGTCCGGCCAGCCCTCCAGCGAGCTGGTTCTGGCGCCGGGTAATATCAACCTCACTTCAACCGGGCGCGAGAATGTTCAAACCATCGCCTATTGGCTGCAGCAAGGGGTGCATCGTCTGCCCGGCGCGCCGGACCTGCCGGCTATCACCCCGGCCGCCTTGCTGCTGCCGGATGGGGCAGGTGGGCAGGCCTTTCTGATCTATGCCAATTTCCACGCCATCAGGCGCTACAATGCCTCGGATTACTACGCCCTGGCCGTCGGCGCGCTGGGACGCCTGGCCTTGCAGACATGAGTATCCGGCTTGCCATCGCGGGATTGCTGCTGACGTTGTTGAGCTGCACCCAGCCCGCGCCCCCGCCGCCCGCCGGGGGGCCAAAATATTTTGTCGGCAATCCGTTTCAGGTGGGCGGCGAATGGAAATATCCGCGCAATTTCGCAAGCTATGATGTCACCGGCCTGTCGGAGGTGCAAAACCAGCCCACCGGCGCGACCACCGCCGATAACGAGGCTTACGACCCGAATGCCCTGCAGGCCGCCAGCGCGGTGCTGCAATTGCCGGCGATCGTGACCCTCACCGATCTGGTGACCGGGCGCAGCGTCGATGTGCGGGTGAATGACCGGCTGGCGGATAATCCCGGCCGGGTGATCGGGGTGACGCCGAGGGTGGCCGCGCTGCTGGGATTTCCGAATGACGGGGTGGTCGAGGTGGAAGTCACGCTGAACGTGCAGCGAACCGCCGCGCTGGACGGCGCTTTGGGGCAGGGGCCGCAACTCACCGCCGCCCCGGAGGCCGGCATTCAGGCGCAGTCTTTGGCGCCGCCCGGACAATCAACGCCGAGCGGCCCGGTGCAGCAATTATCGGTTCAGAGCGCTGACAATACCGACCCGGATCAGGGCACACTCTCCGGCGTGGTGACTGAGGTAACGCCCGCGCCGGGGCCGCTCTGGGTGCAGGTGCCCGGTTTTGGCCGAAGCGGCGATGCGGACGATACCTTGCAGTCGCTCTACGGCCTGCCCGCCGCGGTCGTGCCGGTCTTCGGCGGGGACCGCACGCTCTGGGCGATCCGGATCGGGCCGTATCATTCGGTCGCGGATGCGGATGCGGGGTTGCAGGCGGTGTTGCAGCGCGGCGTGTCGGACCCGGAAATCATCGTAAGGTGAGCGGCCTGTTCATCAGCTTCGAGGGCGGCGAGGGGGCCGGGCCATCGACCCTGGCGCGACGCCTCGCCGAAGCGCTGCGGTTGCCGGGCCGGGCAGGGGTCCAGACGCGCGAGCCCGGCGGGACAAAAGGGGCGGAGGCGATACGGGAATTGCTGCTCGACCCGAAAACGGTGCTCTCGCCATTGGCCGACACGCTGCTGCATTTCGCCGCGCGCGCCGATCACGTCGCCCAGGTGATCGCCCCGGCTCTGGCCCGGAACGCCGTGGTGATCTGCGACCGCTTCACCGATTCCACTTTGGCCTATCAAGGTTACGGGATGGGGGTTGCGCTGGCGGATATCGGTACGCTGATCGGTTTGATCGGCTTAAAGCCAAATATAACTTTTATCCTGGAAGTGCCGGAGTCTATAGCAAAACAGCGGCTCCTGCAGCGCGGCGGCGCGGCCGACAGATATGAGCGCATGGACGCGGCAATGACGGCCCGGATCGCCCAGGGTTTCCGCGGCATCGCCGCCGCCGAGCCTGCGCGATGCCGGTTGCTGGATGCCTCCCAGGGCGTGGATACCGTGTTCAATTCCATTCTCAATACGCTGAAATTGCAGTATCATCTTTCGTGATCGAGCCGCGGGAAAACAGCCTGCTGATCAGCCATGAGGAGGCAGTGCGGGCGCTGCATGGGGCGGCGATTGCGGGGCGGCTGCACCATGCCTGGCTGATCGGCGGGCCGCCCGGTATCGGCAAGGCCACCCTGGCCTATCGCTTCGCGCGTTGGCTGCTGGCCGGCGCCACGGCGGCGGATTTATCGGTGCCGGAAAATCTTCCCGTATCGAAGCGGATCGCCGCCAACACCCATGCCGATCTGCTGACCATCGAGCGGCGCTTCGACGACAAGCGCAAGAAGATGCAGAGCGAAATCGTCATCAGCACGGTGCAGGAAGTGGGGAAATTCCTGCGGCTGACGCCAGGCGAGGGCGGCTGGCGGGTGGTGATCGTCGATGGCGCCGAGGAGATGAACCGCAACGCCGCCAACGGGCTGCTGAAGCTGCTCGAAGAGCCGCCGAAACGCGCCATTCTGCTCCTGGTCAGCCATGCGCCAGGACGGCTGCTGCCCACCATCCGCAGCCGCTGCCGCAGCCTGAACCTCTCGCCCTTGACCGAGACCGATGTGGAAACGCTGCTGCACCATTATGCGCCGGAGCTGAGCGGCCAGGAGCGCGCCAAGCTGGCGGGGTTGAGTGAAGGCAGCATCGGCGCCGCCTTGAGCCTGGCGGCGGAAGACGGGATTGAAATTGCCGGGCTAGTGGAGGAGGCATTGCACGCGCCGGCGCCTTTGCCAGCCTCCCGCGCCCAGGCGATCGCCGATCGGTTGGCCCGCAGCGAGGATGGGTATACGGTTTTCATGAACTTGCTGCGCGCCGGTTTGGCCAGTTCGGTGCGCCGGGCGGCGCGTGGCGGAGGCGCGCAAAGCTCGCTTGCCCAGCGCGTCTCGCTCTGGCAGGAATTTGGGCGCTTGGAGCGCGAGGTCGTGGGCCTCAACCTCGATAAGCGCGCGGCGGTGATTGTCGCGCTCAGCCAGCTACCGCCGGACGCCGGATCGAACGGATCATGAAACAGAAATTTTATATCACCACGCCGATCTATTACGTGAACGGGGCGCCCCATCTGGGCCATGCCTATACGTCCACGGCGGCGGATGCGCTGGCGCGCTTCAAGCGGCTGGACGGCTTTGATGTGTTCTTCCTCACCGGCACCGACGAGCACGGCCAGAAGGTGGAAGCCGCGGCGCGGGCGGCCGGGCTGGACCCGCAGAGTTTCACCGACCAGGTCGCCGCGGATTTCAAGGACATGGCTGCCCGGATGAACATCTCCAACGATGATTTCATCCGCACCACCGAGCCGCGGCACAAGCATGCCTGCCAGGAGCTGTGGCAGCGCCTGGTGGATGCCGGCGCGATCTATCTCGGCAAATATGAAGGCTGGTACGCGGTGCGCGACGAGGCGTTCTATGACGAGGAAGAACTCGTCACCGCGTCGGACGGTTCCAAAAAAGCTCCCACCGGCGCGCCGGTCGAATGGGTGATCGAGCCATCGTATTTTTTTAGATTGAAGGATTTCCAGGAGAAACTTCTCAAGCTCTATGAGGATCACCCGGATTTCATCGCCCCGCAGGCCAAGCGCAACGAGGTGTTGAGCTTCGTGCGCGGCGGGTTGAACGATCTCTCGGTCAGCCGCACCAGCTTCTCCTGGGGAATTCCGGTGCCGGGCGACCCGGATCATGTGATGTATGTCTGGCTGGACGCGCTGGCCAATTATATCACCGCCATCGGCTACCCGGATACCAGCGCCGAACGCTACGGCTATTGGCCGGCGAATGTGCATCTGGTCGGCAAGGAGATCGTGCGGTTTCACGCCGTGTACTGGCCGGCTTTCCTGATGGCGGCCGGGCTGAAGGTGCCGAAAAAAGTGTTTTCGCATGGCTGGTGGACGGTCGAGAGCGAGAAGATGAGCAAGTCACTCGGCAACTTCATCGATGTGCGGCCATTGATCGATGAATTCGGCCTGGACCCGGTGCGGTTTTTTCTGCTCCGCGAAGTGCCTTTCGGCGGGGATGGAGATTTCTCTCGCAAAGCACTGATTTCACGGCTGAATGTCGAGCTGGCGAATGATCTCGGCAATCTGGCGCAGCGCACGCTCACCTTTATCGCCAAGAACGCCGGCGGCGTTGTGCCCGCTTGTGGCGAATTGGCGGCGCCGGATATTCTGCTCCTGGACCAGGCCGAGGCACTCACCCCAAAGGTGCGGGACGCGCTGGAGCGGCTGGCCTTCCATGAGGCGCTGGAAGAGATCTGGAAGCTGGTGCGCGCCGCCAACGCGTATATCGACCACCAGGCGCCCTGGAGCTTACGCAAGACCGATACCGTGCGGATGAACACGGTACTGCTTGTGCTGCTGGAGGTGATCCGGGTGATCGCGGTGCTACTCCAGCCCTTCATGCCGGAAACCATGACGAAGCTGCTCGACCAGCTCGGCATCCCCAAAGATGCGCGGCAAATTGCCGATCTCGAGCCGCGGTTGGTGGAGGGGACCTCCTTGCCGGCGCCCTTCGGCATTTTCCCACGGTATGTCGAGGCTGCCTGATGCTGGTCGATTCCCACTGCCATCTGGATTATTTCTCCGAGACCGAGCGCCCCGACATCATCGCCCGCGCTCAGGCTGCCGGCGTGAGCGAAATGGTGACGATAGGCGTTACATTGCGCAAATCCCTCGAAGCCTTGGCCATCGCCGAGGCAAGCGGCGCAAGAGTGTGGTGCTCGGTGGGGGTGCATCCGAACCATGCGGCGGATGAAGGTCCGGTGCCGGAGCCGGAGGTGATCGCGGCGATGACCGAGCATCCCAAGGTCATCGGCATCGGCGAATCCGGGCTGGATTATTTCTACGACACCGCGCCGAAGGATATTCAGGCGCAGAGTTTCCGGGCGCATATAAGGGCCGCGCAGATCACCGGCCTGCCGCTGGCGATCCATGCGCGCGATGCCGATGATGACATCGCGCGCATCCTGGCCGAGGAGCGGGAAGGGGGCGGTGATTTCCGGTTCCTGCTGCATTGCTTCTCCTCCACGCGCAAGCTGGCGGAGGCCGCGGTGGCATTGGGCGGCTATATCTCCTTCTCCGGCATTCTGACCTTCCCGAAATCCAATGAATTGCGGGAGATCGCGGCCGATATTCCACTCGATCGGCTGCTGGTCGAAACCGATTCGCCCTTCCTGGCGCCGGTGCCGTTCCGGGGCAAACGCAACGAGCCGGCGCATACGCTGCATACGGCAAAGGTATTATCTGAAGTCAGAGGCTTATCACCCGAAGCTCTGGCTGAACTGACAACCCGAAACTTTCGCGCGTTGTACCTGAAGGCGGCCGGGCGGCGTTCCGCTTGAAAGTCACCTTCCTCGGCACCAGCGGCTCGGCCGGCTCGCCGCAGATCGGCGGCGCGGATGGCGGCGGCGATTGGGGGGAGTGCGACCCATCGGAGCCGCGCAACTGGCGCACGCGCCCCAGCATCGTCATCGAGGCGGACGGCAAACGGCTGCTGGTGGATACCGGGCCGGATTTGCGCCAGCAGCTCATCGCCTGCAAAATTCCGAAGATCGACGCCATTTTATTCACCCACGCCCATGCCGACCATATTGCCGGGCTGGACGAGGTGCGGATTTTGAACCGCCTGATCGACGCGCCCATGCCGGGTTATGCGGTTGCCGAAATCTGGGCAGATTTGCGCGGCCGTTTCGGCTATGCCTTCCGGCCCTGGACCGGCGGCTATTTCTTTCGACCGGTATTCGATACCCATCTGATCACACCCGGCGAAGTGCTGGACATTATCGGCCTGCCAGTGCGCTCGATCGCCCAGGATCACGGCTATGTGCCCTCGCTTGGCCTGCGGATCGGGAATTTTGCCTATTGCACGGATGTGGTGCGCCTGGATGAGGCGGCGTTGGCTGCGCTCGAAGGCCTGGATATTTTTGTGGTGGATTGCTTCACCCGCTACGACCCGCATCCGACGCATGCCAACCTGGCCCAGGTTCTGCAATGGGTCGAACGCCTAGCCCCTAAGCGCACCATCCTGACGCATCTGGGGCCGAGCATGGATTACGGCTGGCTGAAGTCCAATCTGCCGGACCGCATTGAACCGGCCTATGATGGGCAGGTTCTGGTTTTCAATTAACGCCGACGCTTGACAAGAGAATGGCTGGCACTGGAACATATCGGGAATAATGTTACCGCCGATCGGGCGATAAGAATGGTTTGGTGGAGCGCCGGGAATTGGCAGGAGCAGAACTTTCGGATCAACCCAACGACGCGGGCGGTAGCGGGGCCGATGTTGTCATCATCGGCGCCGGGCCTTCGGGCGCGGTTACCGCCAGAACATTGGCGAAAGCCGGGCTGAAGGTGGTGTGCCTGGAGCAGGGCGATTGGGCGGCGCCGGAGCGGTTCCCCGGCGCGCGGCCGGAATGGGAACTGGCCGCGGAGACGCGCTGGCACTATAATCCCAACCGCCGCCTGGCCTTGGCGGATTATCCGGTCGATGTTTCGGAATCCGACATCCCGGCCGCCATGTTCAACGGTGTCGGCGGTTCGGCCATTTTGTATTCCGCCGCCTGGCCAAGGTTGGCCCCATCGGATTTCCGCGTGCGCACGCTGGATGGCGTGGCGGATGACTGGCCGATCAGCTATGAGGAGCTGGCGCCGTTCTATGACCGCAGCGAGATTGATTTCGGCGTATCGGGCCTCGCCGGCGATCCGGCCTATCCGCCGCGCGAGACGCATTACCCGATGCCGCCGCCGCCACTTACCAAAATCGCCAGGAAGGCAATCGTTGGGCTGGACAAGCTCGGCTGGCATTGGTGGATCGGCGCCAATGCCATTGCTTCCAGGAAATACGAAAATCTCAACCCCTGCGTTAGGCTCGGCGTGTGTACCACCGGCTGCCCGGAAGGCGCCAAAGCCACCGTGGATATCACCCATTGGCCGGACGCCATCGCCAACGGCGCGCGGCTGATTACCGGCGCGCGGGTCAAGCAGATCACGCTGAACGAAGCCGGCCTCGCCGATGGGGTGGTTTATATCGACCGTGGCGGTGCCGAGCATCGGCAGAAGGCCGGCATGGTCATCGCTTGCGCCAACGGGATCGGCACGGCGCGGCTGTTGCTGCTGAGCCGGAATGGGCGGTTTCCGAATGGCTTGAGCAATTCCTCGGGGCTGGTTGGCAAGCGCTTCATGATCCATGGCATGAGCGTGGTCATCGGCAGTTTCAAGGAAGAGCTGGAAAGCTGGACCGGGCCGAATGGCCAGCATCTCTCCAGCATGCAGTTCTATGAAACCGATGCCTCCCGCGGCTTTGTGCGCGGCGCCAAATGGCATCTGGTGCCCGGCGGCGGGCCGCTTGGTCTGCATGCCGGGCTGGCCGGCGCGCCGTTCGAGTATGGCTGGGGCGCTGCAATGCACAGGAACACCAGGCAATGGCTGGGCCGTTCGATGGGCTGGTGCATCATTTATGAGGATTTGCCCGAGGAGACCAATCGCATCACGCTCAGCGACGAACTCACTGATTCTGATGGATTGCCGGCGCCGAAAATCCATTTCCGGGTGGGCGAGAATGCGCGAAAAATATCGAATTTCCACCTGGACCGGGCGGAGGAAGCGTTGCGGGCGGCCGGCGCGCTGGCCACCATCCGCGTGCCGGATACCGATATGGGCGCGCATCTGCTGGGAACGGCGCGGATGGGCGATGATCCGGCAAACTCGGTCGTCGATCGCTGGGGCCGCTCGCATGATGTTCCCAATTTGTACATTTTCGATGGCAGCGTCTTCGTCACCTCCGGCGGCGTGAACCCGACCGCGACGATCAGCGCACTGGCGCTGCGTAATGCGGAACATATTGTCGCCGAGCGTCGCAATTTGAGAACCGCGGCATGAGCGCCGCGCTGGATCAGGCGCAGTTGGCGGTATTTGCAGCACTTGCGGACCATCTGGCGCCTGCTTCGGAGGGGATGCCGGCCGCCAGTGCTGTCGGCATGCCCGGTGCGTTGCTGGAGCAGGTGCTGAACGCCCGGCCCGATCTGCGCATGCCCCTTGTTACGTTGCTGCGGCAGGCGAGGGGGGCCGACCCGGCGCAGTTCATCGCCGCGCTTTACGCGGATGATCCGGAGGGGTTGCACGTGCTGGGATTGATCGTCGCCGGCGGCTATTATCTAAGCCCGGAAGTCCGCACGCTTCTGGGCTATCCGGGGCAGATTCGGCAGGGCTTCGATGTGGACGCGAAGCCTGACTATTTAACCGACGGCACGCTGCAACGCGTACGCGATCGTGGCCCCATCTGGCGCGATCCCGCGACAAGGAGAACGGGCAAATGAGCAGATTGGCCGGCGGGATCGGGCAGCTTGGCCTGGTGGTGCGGGATGCGGATGCGGCGATGCGGCGATGGAGCATCGGATATGGCATCGGGCCGTTTATTGCCGCGCGCAACGTGGAATTTGAGGAATATCGCTATCGCGGCCGTAAGGCAGAGGCGCCCATCGTCACCTTATGCATCGCCCAGTCCGGGCCGGTGCAGATCGAGATAGTCCAACAGCATAACGACGCGCCGAGCGCCTATACCGAATTTCTCGAAAGCGGCCGCGAGGGCAGCCAGCACGTGGCCAGTTGGTTTGGCTCGCATGATGAATACGATCGCGCCTTTGAGACCTTGCTCGGCAACGGCCTGACCCTGGTGCATCAGGCGCGCCTCAGCGCCATAGATTGCCGCTTCGCCTATTTCGACGGCGGCGTACCTGGCGGGCTGATGTTCGAGATCGCCGAATCTCTGTTGCCGAACATCGCGCCGATGCTGGAGAAATTGAGCCAGGCCGCGGAGCACTGGGACGGCGCCGATCCGATCCGCGCGCCGGAGAGCCTGTTTACATAGTTTCGGTATTTCGAGTTTCCATAATATATCTTCTGCGATTGTCGGACGAGCGCCTAGGGATGTGTCGCAATTCCCACGCGGACGGCCCTTACCTGCCCTGCGGAATCGGCGGCGGAAAGCGCAGGCCGCCGGCGATGCGGTTCCATGCATTGATGTTGCCGATCGCCACGCTGAGCTGGACCGCCTCGGCTTCCGAGAACTGCTCGCGCAAGCTTGCATAGGCGTTGTGCGGCACCGAGGCTGTCGCCATCGCGGTCAAATGCTCGGCCCAGGTCAGCGCCGCTTCCTCGCGCGCCGAGAACAGGCCGGCTTCGCGCCAAACCATCAGCAGGTCCAGCTTGGCGGCATCCACGCCGACCCGGCGGGCGATAGTGAGATGAAACTGTACGCAAAACGCGCAGCCATTGATCTGTGAGACGCGGAGCTTCACCAGCTCCGTCAACGCCACGTCAAACCCGGCCTCGGTGACCGACTTGCCGAGCGCCAGCAAAGCGGCTTTGGCCTCGGGCGCTATCGCCTCAAACGCCTCGTAGGAGAGATCAAGCGCGGTGAGCGCGGCTATCTCGGCTATTTGCTGCGGCAGGCAGCGCATGCCTATCGCAACCGGGTCGAACTTGTATTGAGCGATCTGCATCTCACATCGCCGCAATTCTCGGCGCTCACGATGTTGGCTTCCTATCCCGGACATTCGAGCGCCAACCTGGCCCGCCTGGCGCTGGTGACGCCGCAGACGATGAGCGTCATCATCGCCAACCTGCTCAAGGCAGGCTGGGTCGAGCGGCGGCGCCACGCTGTGCATGGGCGGATATTGACGATCGACGTGACGGAAACAGGGCATGGCATTCTCCGCGCGGCCAAGGAGCGGGTTTATGCACTCGAGCAGGACCTGCTTTCCGGCCTGACGGCCGCGCAAGAGGCGGCGATCCGGCATTGGCTGGTTGGCGTCGCGAAAGGCCCGATATTGTGATGTATGATGATTGGCTTGAACCCGTGCCTTGCCCGGGAGATCGCATTTCCCCGGAACATTTTCAGCAACGTCTTCAGGAACATATTTAGGCGCATCACCCATTTATGCTGTAATGCAAAGCTCAAAGATGCGGCCGCGGGACAGAAATTGACGCGGATAAGATGGAAAAGCTACTTCAGGATATCGCGACAAAGAAAGCCAGGCTCGATGCGCTGCGGCCGATCTCCGTGCCTGCCCTTCGTGAACTGCAGAAATATTACGACGTTGAGCTGACCTACACGTCCAACGCGATTGAGGGCAACACCCTAACTCTACGTGAGACCGCCGAGGTCATCGAACACGGCATCACCGTTGGCGGCAAGAAACTTAAGGATCATCTGGAGGCGGTCGACCATTATGAAGCCGTCCTTTGGATGCGTGAGATCGCCTCGCAGGACATCCCGGTTGGTGAAAATGTGGTTCAAGAACTGCACCGCAAAATTGTGGCGCGCAGCGAGCCTCATATTGCGGGAATTTATAGTCCGCACCGCCGCCGGATTGCCGGATCGCCGGTTGTGTTTCCCAATCCGCTGAAACTGCCCGAGCTGATGCGCGATTTCGGAGTCTGGCTCCAGGCTGCGCCGCCGACGCCAAAAGCAGCCTTTGACGCGCATTTTCAGTTGCCGGCAATTCATCCGTTCACCGATGGCAACGGCCGCACCGCTCGCCTGCTCATGAACCTGCTGCTTATTCGGGGCGGCTATGTGCCGGTTGCGGTGCGGATTAAATGGTGAAGAAAATTCCGCTTAACCCCGATACGGAGTCTCTGGCACGCCGCCTGGTTTGGAACTCAAAGTTTGGGCGCTATCCGGCCCCAGCTTTGCCGGTGCGTCAGCTTGGCTAGCGTATAGAGGGTCGTTGAAATCGCTATTTCTTATCCCGCCGCGCCTCGATGGCCAGCAACTCATCCGCCAGGGTCTGGAACTGGGCGTTCCAGTATTTGCTGTAGCGGTTGATCCATACCGCCGCCTCGGCAATAGGGCCGGCCTCCAGGCTGCAGTGGCTTACCCGGCCGCTCCGCGTTTGGGTGATCAGCCCGGCATGGACCAATACCTGGATATGGCGGGAGACCGCCTGCATGGAAATGGCGTAGGCGGCGGCGAGTTCGGAGACCAGCAGATCATTGCCGTCCAACCGCGCCAGGATCGAGCGGCGGATGGGGTCTGACAGGGCGGCGAAAACAAGATCGAGATGGTCCGATTCCGCTGCGGCCGGCAGCAGTTCAGCCGGGCTTGTCACTCGTAACTATAACGTGGGCGCCAGCCATCGGTGCCGACGCCCAGCAGGTCCAAAAAGCTCCAGACGATGCAGAATTCATCATCCGGCCCAAGCCCGGTATCGGCGGTGCGGACGATGCCCCCTTCCCGCTTGCCGAATACCGAGATGCCCGGCATGAACCGGCCCTCCCGGTGATAGCCCATCTCTTCGGCGAAGTTGCTACCCGCATGCGAGACCATCGGGAAGCGCCAGCCGCGCGAGCGGGCAAAATCCTGCTGCGCCTGCGGAGCGTCCGGCGAGCTGACCGCAAAAGCGGCGCGGTCCTGCAAATGGTGCAGCACGCCGTTGAAACCATCCGCCCATAGGGTGCAGTGGGCGCAGGATTTCCCCATGTTATGGATGACGAATAGTTCCTGCCTGGCGCCGAACAGCTCGGAGAGCGCCACTGGGCCGGACAGAGTCGCAAATTGATAATCCGCGACGGGCTCGGGCTCGATCCCCGCTTGCAGTTCGCGCATCTGCGTTTTGATCCCGGCAATCTGCCGCCGGTAATCGTTCAATTGGACAACCGTTTCACGATAGCTCATCGGGCTTGCTCCTATGACGTAGAGAAGCGATCATTATCAACAATCCCATTGATTGTCAACCATTTGGTTGATATTCAATGAGATTGTTGAGTTACCCTGTTTCTCGGCCACCCGGCCTTACCCGGCCGGCAGTTCGGCCCGTGGTTACCAGCCTCTTTCGATCTCCAGGATCGTTCCGGCGGCATATCGCAGTTTTTTCGAATAATCCCCGGCTCCAGCGCCCGACCCGAAATAGAACCAGATATTTCCGCGCTGCACCCGCCCCACACCGCCGTCGCTTTCCTGGATGGTCGCCGAGCTTGGTACTTTGACGGAACCGCTCGAATATTCAAACACGAGTTTTCCGGCGATGGCTTGCACCCCGGGAAAAGTCTCGTTGGATTTGACCACCAGCGTACAGGAAGAGGGCTTCTTCAGCTCCAGAAAAGTCTTCACCTTGGCGTTGTCGAGCTGGACCAGCTTCTTGTCCATGTCCAGATCGCTCATTCCGTAGCCGTGCCATTTTGGGTTGGCTGGCCATAGCACGATCTGTGTGGGTACGATGTCGTTTATCATGGCGATGATAGCCCGCTGTACGCCCGGCGCAGATAGTTGCATGCCCGGGTAATGATACAGCCCCAATATCCGGGTGTTGGCGTTGAACAGGATGATGGCTGAGCAGCTGGATAGCGTCGTCGTTACGATCGTTACCTCGTTTTCTGGCCCGCACACACCGAATTCCTCGGTGACTTCAAAGCCCATGAATGCCTCCTTTGATGGAAAAGGTCATTTACCAGACGCCGTCGTTCCATCGTTTGCCGCCCGGCCTTGATGCAGCGTAGCGGGAACCGCGCCTGGACTCTAGTTTCCAACCTTGATTAGCACCCGCCGGCTGAACTGAGCGTAACTGCCCGGCGCCGTACCGGGAGCCGACAATGCACCGGTTGCTACCGTCGCGATGCGCGAACGCGGCACGCCATCGGCAACCAACGCATCCGCCACCACCTGCGCCCTTGTCTGCGCGATGTCCTGATTCGCCGCCGCCCCGCCGACCGTATCCGCCGAGCCGGTGACGATCACCGGGTCCTTTGGATGGGCCAAAGCCGCTTTGGCGGCAATGGCGATGGTGGAGGCGCCATGCGAATCGATTGCCGCCGACCAGGGCTGGAAAAACACCGGATAATTGGCGTCAGGCGTTGCCGCAAAGCTGGTAGCGGCAAGCCTCAGCAGGCCGGCAAACGCAAGTAAAGCAGTGATTTTGCGCATTTGTTGTCCAAACTCCCGATTTTGCAACCGCTTCCACCACAAACAGGCGCCTGTGGTCAAAATTCATTAGCCACGGGGCCTGTCACTGGCGACTGACAACTGTTAACTGGCAACTGTCATGCATCTACGCCACTTGCTGGGTATTCAGGGCCTTAACCCCGTATCGGTCACGGCCATGCTGGATTTGGCGGAAAACTACGTATTGCTGAACCGTTCCGGCAAGACCCAGCGCGACCTGCTGCGCGGCCGAACCCTGATCAACCTGTTCTTCGAGGATTCCACCCGCACCCGCACCAGCTTCGAGCTGGCCGGCAAAAGGCTGGGCGCCGATGTCATCAACATGTCGGTCTCCACCTCCTCGGTCAGCAAGGGTGAGACGCTGCTGGATACCGCCGCCACGCTGAATGCGATGAATTGCGATCTGCTGGTGGTGCGGCACAACCAGTCCGGCGCGCCGGCGCTGCTGGCGCAAAAGGTGGATGCGGCGGTGATCAATGCCGGGGACGGCATGCATGAGCACCCCACCCAGGCCCTGCTGGATGCGCTGACCATCCGCCGCCATAAGGGCCGGATCGCCGGGCTCACCATCGCCATCTGCGGCGATATCGCCCATTCGCGGGTGGCGCGGTCCAATCTGCTGCTGCTCACCATGATGGGTAATTTCGTCCGCGTTATTGGCCCCCCTACCCTCATCCCGGCGGAAATCGCCGCGCTCGGCGTGACCGTGCATCATGAAATGCAGGAAGGCCTGGACGGAGCGGATATCGTCATGGCGCTGCGGCTGCAGAAGGAGCGGATGACCAAGGGATTGGTGCCGAGCGCGCGCGAGTTCTTCGCCTTTTACGGGCTCAGCGCTGAGAAGCTGACATTCGCCAAGCCGGACGCGCTGGTGATGCATCCCGGGCCGATGAATCGCGGTGTGGAAATCGACAGCGAAGTGGCGGATCATCCGACGCGTTCGCTGATCAAGGAACAGGTGGAAATGGGCGTCGCCGTGCGGATGGCAGTGCTGGATACGCTGGCGCGAAGACCACGCTGGAATGGCTAATCCGCTCCTGTTCCGCAAGATCATGCTGGCGCTGCCGGAGGGTCTCTGTTCCGGCGAGTTATTGGTGCAAGACGGCAAAATTGCCGATTTCGGCGCGTCGCAGGGCGTGCCGGATGGCGCAGAAATCATCGAGGCCGAGGGCGCCATTCTGGCGCCGGGGCTGGTCGATATTCGCGCCTCGCTCGGCGAGCCTGGTTATGAATATCGCGAGACCATCGCCTCCGCCGCGCAGGCGGCGGCGGCCGGCGGGATCACCACCATCGCGGTGCTGCCCGATAGCCGGCCGGCGATCGACGATCCGGCTTTGGTGCGGCTGATCGCCTCGCGCGGCGAGGAAACCGGCACGGTGACGCTGCTGCCCTATGCAGCGGCGACGCGCGGTTGCCTGGGCGTCGAACTGGCGGAATACGGGCTGCTCAAGACCGCCGGCGCCGTGGCCTTTACCGATGGCACCCGCGCCATCGCCTCCGCCCGGCTGATGCGGCGGGCGCTCTCCTATGCCAGCGGGTTCGGCGCGGTGATCGTGCAGCACCCGGAAGACCCCGAACTCGCCGAAGGCGGCGCCGCGACCGAGGGCGCGCGCGCCACGCTGATGGGCCTGCCCGGCATTCCGGCGGCGGCGGAGGCGATCATGGTGGCGCGCGATCTCCGGCTGGCCGAGTTGACCGGCGCAAAAATCCATTTCGCGCATATTTCAACCGGCGAAGCCTGCGCGCTGATCCGCCACGCCAAGGATCGCGGAATTCGCGTGACCTGCGATACCGCTCCGCCTTATTTTGACTTGAATGAAACCGCGATCGGAGATTTCCGCACCTATGCAAAATTCTCCCCGCCTTTGCGGGCCGATGCCGACCGGCTGGCGATCCTGGAAGCGCTGCGCGATGGCACGATCGACGCCATTGCCTCCGACCACCAGCCGCGCGACGCCGATGACAAGCGCGTGCCCTTTGCCGAAGCAGCACCCGGCGGGGCGGGGCTCGTCACCTTGCTGGCGGTGACCTTGGCGCAGGTGCAGGCGAAGACGCTAAGCATGGCGCAGGCATTGGCGCTACTGACATCGCGGCCGGCGAACTGGTTGGGCATCGAAGCGGGCATATTGCGCAAAGGCGCGCAAGCGGATCTGTGCCTGTTCCACCCGGAGCGCTCTTGGCAGGTCGAGGCCGGAAAACTGCCGGGCAAGGCGCAGAATACGCCGTTTGACGGGCGGGCGCTGGAGGGCCGGGTGCTGGGTACCTGGAAAGCCGGCAGGCGGGTGTTCGGATGATTCTTTTGCTCCTGCTCCTTTTCAGTTATCTTTTAGGATCAATTCCGTTTGGGCTGTTGCTGACCAAGGCGGCCGGCCTCGGCGATGTTCGCGCCATCGGCTCCGGCAATATTGGCGCCACCAACGTGCTGCGCACCGGCAACAAAAGACTGGCTGCCGCCACCTTGTTGCTGGACGGCTTGAAGGGCGCGGCGGCGGTGCTGATCGTGCAGCATTTCGCGCGCCATGAATGGCCGCTTGCCGGGCTTGCCGTGATTCTCGGGCATCTTTTTCCGGTCTGGCTCGGTTTCAAGGGCGGCAAAGGTGTTGCAACCGGGCTGGGCGTGCTCCTGGCGGCTTGCTTTCCCGTCGGCCTGATTGCCTGCCTGACCTGGCTGGTGACTGCCTATGGGTTGAAAATCTCCTCGGCGGCGGCGCTTTTCGCCTTCGCCATCGCCCCTATCGCGGCCTGGGCTTTCGGCCATAACCTGCTGGCCTTGCTGGCTCTGCTGATTGCCGCGCTGGTGTTCTGGAAGCACAGTGCCAATATCCTCCGGCTGCTCTCCGGCACCGAGCCGCGGATCGGGCAACGTAATTGAGCGATCGCCTCGATCGTCTGCGGCTTATTCGCACCGATGGGGTCGGCCCGCTCACCTATCGCCGGCTGATGGCGCGGTTTGGCTCCGTGGCGGAAGCCATTGAGGCTTTGCCCCAGCTTGCCCGCGCCGGTGGCCGGGCTGCGCCGCTGCAACTGCATGGCCGCAGCGAAGCCGAGCGGGAGCTGGCCGCCTTGCACAGGCTGGGCGGCAAAATCCTTTTCCTCGAGGACCCGGACTACCCGCCTTTTCTGGCCGAGTTGGCGGACGCGCCGCCGGCTCTGTCGGTGCTGGGGGATGTGAGCCTGCTCTCCACACGCGCTGTCGCGGTGGTGGGGGCGCGCAATGCTTCGGCGAATGGGATGCGTATCGCAGACCAGCTCGCCGGTGATCTGGCAACGAAAAGCCTTACCATCGTCTCCGGCCTGGCCCGCGGCATCGACGCTGCTGCCCATCACGGCGCCATGCGCAGCGGGCGCACGATTGCCGCACTGGCCGGCGGGATCGACGTTGCCTACCCGCCCGAGCATGAAAAACTGCACGCCCAGATCGCCAAAAACGGCGCGCTCGTGGCGGAAGCCCCTTTTGGCACCGAGCCGCAGGGGCGGCATTTCCCCAAACGCAACCGCGTCATCGCCGGTCTGTCATTGGGCGTCGTGGTCATCGAGGCAGCACCCCGTTCCGGCACGCTGATCACCGCCCGGCTGGCCAATGAGGCCGGGCGCGAGCTTTTCGCCGTGCCCGGCTCGCCTCTGGACCCGCGCTGCCAGGGCTCGAACGACCTGATCCGCCAGGGCGCCACCCTCACCGAAAGCGCCGGGGACGTTCTGGCCAACCTGCCGGACCATCCGCGGCGCTTGGGGTTAGCCCGCGATCCGCTATTCCTGCACGGCAAAAGCGGCTTTGCGGAGCCGGCGCAAATCTTCGATTTTGGAGAACCGGATCAGGCGGCGCTTGCCAAGGCACGTGCTTTGGTGCCAGGGCTGATCGAGGTGCTGGTAGGGGTATCGCCGGTTGTGGTTGACGAGATCACCCGGCACTGCCAGTTGTCCGTGGCCGCCATTATGGCGGCGCTCCTGGAACTAGAACTTGCAGGCAGGGTTGAAATGCTGCCTGGTAATCGGGTGGCGCTGGCCGCCAGCCCATGAATGGATCGATTATTGACTGATATCGTCGTCGTCGAATCGCCTTCCAAGGCCAAGACAATCAACAAATATCTGGGCGATAAATTCACCGTGCTGGCCTCCTACGGCCATGTCCGCGACCTGCCCGCCAAGGATGGATCGGTGCGGCCGGATGATGATTTCGCCATGTCCTGGATCGCCGATGAGCGCGGTACCAAGCAGATGGCGACCATTGCCCGGGCCCTGAAAGGCGCCAAGATCCTGTATCTGGCGACCGACCCGGACCGCGAGGGCGAGGCGATCTCCTGGCATGTGCAGGCCATGTTGCAGGATCAGAAGGCGCTTAAAGGCATCGACGTCAAGCGCGTTACCTTCAACGAGATCACCAAATCCGCGGTGAATGCCGCCATGGCGGCGCCGCGCGAGCTGGACCAGCCGCTGATCGAGGCCTATCTGGCGCGCCGGGCCCTGGATTACCTGGTCGGCTTCACCCTCTCGCCGGTGCTTTGGCGCAAGCTGCCCGGCAGCCGCAGCGCCGGGCGAGTGCAATCAGTCGCCTTGCGGCTGATCTGCGAGCGCGAAGCCGAGATTGAGATTTTCAAACCGCGCGAATACTGGACCATCGAGGCGGTGTTCGCCACGCCCTCCGGCGCGCCCTTCACGGCCCGGCTGACGCATTTCAAGGGCAAAAAGCTCGACCAGTTCGATCTGGGCGGAGAAGCCTTGGCACTTGCAGCTAAAGCCGCCGTGGAAGCGGGCAGGTTCGAAGTCTCGGCGGTTGAGAAAAAGCGCAGCAAACGCCATCCGCCGCCGCCATTCATCACCTCCACCTTGCAGCAGGAAGCCAGCCGCAAACTCGGTTTCTCAGCGCAGCAGACCATGCGGCTGGCGCAGCAGCTCTATGAGGGGGTGGAGATCGATGGCGATACGGTCGGGCTGATCACCTATATGCGAACCGATGGCGTGCAGCTTGCCAAGGAAGCGGTGACGGCGATTCGCGGCCGGATCAAATCCGAATTTGGACCCGACTACCTGCCGGTGGCGCCGCGCGAATATCTTTCAAAATCGAAAAGCGCACAGGAAGCGCATGAGGCGATCCGGCCCACCGATATCGCGCTTACCCCCGCCCATGCCGCCCGCCGCCTCTCGGCCGAGCAGGCGAAGCTCTATGAGCTGATCTACAAGCGCGCGCTGGCCTGCCAGATGCAGTCGGCGGAGCTGGATCAGACCAGCGTGGATATGACCGACGGCAAGGGCCAGACCCTGCGCGCCAACGGCTCGGTGCTGGCCTTTGACGGCTTCCTGAAACTCTACCGCGAAGACCTCGACGACGCGGCCGATGACGATGATGCGCGCATCCTTCCCCCGATCGCCAAGGGCGACCCGCTGAAAACCGGCAAAGTGGCCGCCGACCAGCATTTCACCCAGCCGCCGCCGCGCTATTCCGAGGCATCTTTGGTGAAGAAAATGGAGGAGCTGGGCATCGGCCGGCCTTCCACCTATGCCTCCATCCTCACCGTGCTGCGCGACCGCAATTATGTGCGCCTGGAAGCCAAGCGATTCATCCCCGAGGATCGCGGCCGGCTGGTGACCGCGTTTTTGATGAGTTTCTTCGCGCGCTATGTCGATACCGGCTTTACCGCCTCGCTCGAAGAACAGCTCGACGAAGTCGCCGAGGGCCGGGCCAATTGGCGGCAAGTGTTGCGGGATTTCTGGACCGATTTTTCGGCCGCGATCGGAGAGACGAGGGACCTGAAAATCTCCGACGTGATCGACGCGCTGGACGCCGATCTCGGCCCGCATTTCTTCCCGCCGCGCGCGGATGGCAGCGACCCGCGCATCTGCCCGGCCTGCGGCGTGGGCCGGATCGGGCTGCGGCTGGGGCGCTATGGCAGCTTCATCGGCTGCTCGAATTATCCTGCCTGCCAGTACACCCGCAAGCTGATCATCGATGGCGGCGAAAGCGGCGAAGATACGCTGAAGGACGGCATGCGCCTGCTTGGCGTCAACCCCGATAGCGGTGAGGAAATCACGCTGAAACGCGGTCCTTATGGGCTGTATGTGCAGCAGGGCGAGCCGAACCCGGAAGACAAGAAATCCAAGCCGAAACGCGCCTCGCTCACCCGCGGCATGGATGCGGAAGCGTTGACGTTGGAATCGGCTTTGGGCCTGCTCTCATTGCCGCGTCTGGTCGGCCTGCATTCGGAGACCGGGGAGAAAATCGAAGCCGGGGTTGGGCGTTTTGGCCCTTATGTGAAAATGGGCGCGATTTTTGCGTCACTCGATCGCGATGACGACGTGCTGCATCTGGGCTTCAACCGGGCGATGGACCTGATCGCCAAAAAGCAGGAGAGCATAAGGAGCCTGGGCCCGCATCCGAAAGACGGCGCGCCGGTGGTGGCGCGCAAAGGCCGGTTCGGGCCGTATGCGCAATGGGGCAAAACGGTCGCCAACCTGCCCCGCGGCGCCGACCTTACCACTTTCACCCTGAACGAGGCGGTGGTCCTGCTGGCGGAGAAGGGCAAGGAATTGGCGCCGAAGGGCAAGAAAGCCTCTGCCGGCCGCGGCGCGAAGAAATCCGGCGCCGGCCGCACGGCAGCGAAAGCCAAACCCGCTGCCGTGCCTCCCGCTGTTGTACCCTCCGCAGCCGTACCCAAGAAAAAAACCGCAAAGGCGAAAGTCACTGCAAAGCCGAAGGCAAAAGCAAAGACAAATGCCAAAGGCAAACCCAAGCCAAAAACGAAAGCTCTGGCTTAGTCCTGAAAGCGCTGAAATAGTATCGAACGGCTTTGTGATTTACTCATCGTCCCCACAACCCGGTGATCACCTGGAATTATGCTCGGCAACTTCCTTCACCCGATTCGCGGCTCTCTTTGCCGGCTCAAACGCCGCGCCCTGGACGTCCGTCAGCGTGCCTTCCAACAGCAGCTTGGAGGCATCGCCAATGGTATTCCATAACTCCTCCGTGACCGAACGCAGGCCCGCCACAATATGTTCGAACTCCTTGAAATTCTCTTCTCCTTCCGTGGCCTTGGTGGATTTCTCCGACCCGTTGCCATTCGGAAGTTTGTTGAGCTTTGCAATGCTATCAATGCTATAGCGCGTCAGTTCCCGGGCAAGTTCCAGCTCGCGGGACGCCGCTGTCACGAAGCCGTGCAAGATGCGCTCGTTGGCGCGCATCAGGCGAACCGCGTTTTGCTGCCAGAACCGGGTCAGCAACTCGGGTTCGAATGTGACGCCATAGGTATCCATTTTAGCTGAATCGGAATCTTGAGCCATTTGTTACCTCCTTTTGCATGGGAAGCCGACATTACACCGCAATTCGGCTGGATGGGCATGTCAAGTTATTAATGGCGAAGGCAGGCTTTCGTAATTCTCAATCCAAGCGGGGCTCGCCTTGCGCGCTGCAAGGATATAAAACAATGCGAAACAATTATTTGGCGAGGAGCGTCCCATGACACGCATACCGGTTACCTTGTTCACCAGCGGCGTTCTGGGGATTTTATGCGTAGTGCTTTCCGTTCTGGTGTCGGTGGCGCGGACCAGATCCAAGGTACTGATCGGCGATGGCACCGGCAACCCGGATGCGGCATCGCTGCTCACGGCAATTCGCGCGCAGGGCAATTTCATCGAATATGTGCCCATTGCGCTGATCCTGCTGGGCGGGATCGAGGTATCGGGCGCCTCCCGGTTCACCTGCGAGATTTTTGCGCTCTTGCTGATCGTCAGCCGCGTTTCGCATGCGATCGGCATTCGGCAACCGGGTCCCGGCCTGCTCCGCGCGGGCGGCGCAGTGCTCACCTGGCTGGTGATTCTGGGCCTCAGCGTCGAGGCTTTGCTGCTGTTACTGTAAAAACGATGCGCGAATCTTTGCTTGGTGCGGCGCGATATTGCGCCCCATATTCGGCGAATGAAGACTGTTCATAAGAAGCCCAAACCGAACGCGGAAATACCAGCCGCAACCCCCGCTTTGCCGACGCGCGACGCGCTGAAAGCTTTTCTTGCGCAGGCGCTGGGCAAAGTCGGCATCCGCGAAATCGCGCGTGCGTTCAATGTCGGCCCCGATCAGAAAAAGGCCCTGCGCGGGCTCGTGCGTCGCCTGGAAGCCGATGGCGTCCTTGAACGCGCGGGTCGCAAACAGGTACGCGACGCCAGCCACTTGCCGGAAAACGCCATGGTCCAGATTACCGGCATTGACCGCGACGGCGAGGCGCTGGCCCGGCCGGTGAACTGGGAAGGCAAGGGCCGGCCGCCGATCATTTTCATGCTGGCGGAGTCGCGCGGCCAGGCGGCGCTGGCGCCAGGCGCGCGGGTGCTGGCCAGGCTGCGGCGCATCGGGCCCGATACATACGAGGGCCGAACGCTCAAACGGGTGCAGGAGAAGACCGGCAGCATTGTCGGCGTGTTCCGCGCCGAGGGCGCCGGCGGCCGCGCCTCAGCCGGCCGCATCGAGCCCACTGACCGGCGGCAGAAATCCGAATGGCTGGTGCATGTAGCCGACACCATGGGCGCGCCGAATGGCGAGATCGTGCGCGCCGAACCGATCCCCGGTAGCGGTTATGGGCCCAAACCGGCGCGCATCACCGAATTGCTGGGCCAGGCGAATGATGCGCGTTCGGTCAGCATGATTGCGATCGCCACGCATGAAATTCCGATCGATTTTCCGCAAGCCGCGCTGACGGAGGCCGAGCGCGCCCGGGCGACGTCTTTGGGCAAGCGCACCGATTTGCGGGAAGTGAAGCTGATCACCATCGACGGCGCCGATGCGCGCGATTTTGATGACGCAGTATTCGCGGAACCGGCGCAAAACGGCTTCCGCCTGATCGTCGCCATTGCCGATGTGGCGCATTATGTGCGGCCGGGTTCGGCGCTGGATAAGTCGGCGCGCGAACGCGGCAATTCCTGCTATTTCCCGGACCGCGTGGTGCCGATGCTGCCGGAGGCGCTTTCCAATGGCTGGTGCAGCCTGAAACCAAATGAGGATCGCGGATGCCTGTTCGTTGAAATGCAGATCGACGCTAATGGCGTCAAGCGCGCGCATCGCTTCGGCCGCGGGCTGATGCGTTCGGCGGCCCGGCTCACCTATGAACAGGTGCAACAGGCGCATGACTCGGATACGGAACAATTCCGCGATCTCTACGCCGCCTTTCGAGTTCTGCTGGCGGCGCGCAACGCCCGCGGCACGCTCGATCTGGACCTGCCGGAGCGCAAGGTGGAGCTGACGCCGGATGGCCAGGTTGCAAAAATCGCCGCCAGGCCGCGGCTCGACAGCCACCGGCTGATCGAGGAATTCATGATTCTCGCCAATGTTTCGGCGGCGGAGGAATTGGAGCAGCTCAAGCGGCCCTGCATGTACCGCATCCACGCCCCGCCCAGCCCGGAAAAACTTGATAATCTGCGGCGTTTTCTGGGCAGTTTGGAAATCTCCCTGGCCCCCGGAGACCAGCTCCACCCGCGCGATCTGGACCGGGTGCTGAAGCTGGTGGCCGGCACCGACAAGGCCATGCTGGTGAATGAAACCGTGCTGCGCAGCCAGTCCCAGGCCGAATACAGCCCTGAGAATATCGGTCATTTCGGTTTGGCGCTGAGCCGCTATGCGCATTTCACCTCGCCCATCCGCCGCTATGCCGATCTGCTGGTGCATCGGGCGCTGATCAGCGGATTGAAACTCGGGCCGGACGGGCTCCATGAGGATGACGCCGCACGCTTTGAGGAGATCGCCGAGCACATCACCGCGACCGAACGCCGCGCCACCCTGGCCGAGCGCGACTCCACCGATCGCTACCTTGCGCTGTATTTGCAACACCGAGTCGGAGAGTTGTTCGAGGGGCGTATTTCCGGCGTGACGAAGTTCGGCTTATTCGTCACTCTGCCGGAGAATGGGGCTAGTGGATTCGCACCTATGGCAAGCTTGCCGGATGATTTCTGGGTTCATGACGAGGCAAGCCAGAGCCTGATCGGGAAGCGTTCCCGCTTAAGTTTTCAGCTCGCGCAGCGCCTGGAGGTGAGGCTTGCGGAGGCGCGCCCTGTCACTGGCGGCTTGATTTTCAATATCCTGGCCGATCCGAAAAGGTCCGGGGTGGTTTCGCCGAAGCAAGACGCGCGGCACGCCGCGCACGCGCACCGGCCGAAAAAACGCCGTTGAGCCGCATTGCCTGCCTGTTTCTTATCTGCATCATCCTGCCAGCGGGATTTGCCAGCCAGCCTGCGGCGGCGGCCTCGGTCTTCGGCGCGGCCAGCGCGGCTTCGGTCTGGGCGGCGGCGCTGGCCTATATCGCGCCGCGTTCGCTGGAGAAGCTGAGCGTGCCGCAAATGACGATCTGGGGCCTGCAGGGTCTCACCGCGCTCGATCCGGATTTGAACGCCACCTTGCAGGACGGCCAGATCCGCCTGTACGGGCCGGACCAGCTATTGATCGCCGTGCCGGCGCCGGCGCCAAATGACGCAAAAGGCTGGGGCGCGGCAGCGGCGGCGGTGGCGAGCGCCGGCTATGCCGCTTCGCTGGCTTTGCAGCAGGCGGGAACGCAAGGCCTGATCAGCAGTTTCTTCGACGAGCTGTTCAACCATTTCGATCCCTATTCCCGCTATGAACCGCCATTGCGGGCGGCGCAGGATGAATTGATGATCACCGGCATCGCCGGCGCCGGCCTTACGCTTGGTCGCCAGGGAGATGCCGTGGTGGTCGCCAGCGTCGCCGCGGACAGCCCGGCCTCCGAAGCCGGGCTGGAGCCGGGGATCCAGGTGCTGGCGATTAACGGGCGCCTGGTTCATGCCAGCGAGATAAAAAATTTGAACGCCAATCTCGACGGCATTCAGGGATCGTCGGTCACGCTGCATGTCGTTGACCCTTCGAACGGCGGGCCGAGCGATGTGACGCTCACCCGCGCTTTCGTGCCGCCGCAAACTGTCTTCCCGGAGAGTTTTTCAAATCCCCCGCCGGCGCCGAATGCGCTCGCGCTCAAGATCAACAGTTTCAACCAGGGCACCAGCGACCAGTTCATCGCTGCCCTGGTGGCCGGACTCGGGGCAAGCCCGGCGCCAAACGGACTGATGCTCGATTTGCGCGGCAATCGCGGCGGCGTGTTGCGCCAGGCGGTGCTCACCGCGGACAGCCTGCTGCCCTCGGGGACCATTGTCATCGCCGCCGGCCGCGATCCCGACGCCGATCAGCGTTTTTCCGCCGAAGGGGGGGACATTACCGGCGGTGTGCCGATGGTGGTGCTGGTCGATGGCCAGACCGCCAGCGCCGCGGAAATTCTCGCCGCCGCTCTGGCCGATAACCGGCGCGCCGTGGTGGTGGGGAGCGCGACATTGGGCAAGGGGTTGGTGCAGTCGGTGACGGCGCTGCCGGATGGCGGGGAGCTTTTCGTCACCTGGAGCCGTGTGCTGGCGCCGCGTTCGTGGCCGTTGCAGACGCTGGGCGTGATGCCGCAGGTTTGCGCCAGCCTCGGCCCGCAGCAAATGCAGGCGCAGTTGAACGCGCTCAGCCAGGGCATAAACCTGATGGCGGGGGCCGATGCCGCCGCCCGGGCCGGCCGCGCGCCCATGCCGATCGACCGTATCCTGGCGATCCGCAATGCCTGCCCGGCCGATATCGGCGGCGACCTCGACATTACCGCCGCCCGGTTTCTGCTGTCCTCGCCCGCCGCCTACCGGGCCGCCTTGCTCCCTCGGTAAAGCGGGGGTAAATGCGCGGGACTTGACCTGACCGGGCCGTTTGCGCCATAGGGCGCGGAGTTGGAGAGTTATCATGGCTAAGTCAAACGTCGTTCAAATCAAGCTCGTTTCGACCGCGGATACCGGTTACTTCTATGTAACCAAGAAAAACGCGCGCGCGCAGACCACCAAGTTGGAGATGAACAAATACGATCCGGTGGTGCGCAAGCACGTTAAATTCAAGGAAGCCAAGATCAAGTAAGCCAAGATCAAGTAAGCCAAGATCAAGTAACCTCGGGATCCAACCTTGCTTCCATCGACCGGCGCGTAGGTTGACTTAACACTCGATCTTGATGAGGCAGGGTAAATCGTGGTTACCCTAAGCAAGTATCTTGAAGCAAGTATCTTGCCGGGCAGTACTGACCTGCGCCGGGCATGACGTGTGGGTCGGCCGGTGGGTTAGCGGGATGGATCGCTGCCTTGTTTGCTTTCAGCGCGGCCCTTTCGGCTGGAACGCGGGGTTGCCGGTTTGCCAGAAGATGAAGGAAAGCTCGTCTGCCCATTCCGCATCCTGCTGGGCTTGCGTATCGCCGAGGCCATGACCGGAATCGTAATTCACGCTTAGCAGAATGGGCTTTTTGCTGGCGGTGGCGGCTTGCAGGCGCGCGGCCATTTTTGTTACCTCCCAGGGCGCCACGCGCGGGTCGTTGATGCCGGTCTGCAATAACACCGCGGGATAGGGTGTGCCGTCCCGAACATGAACATAGGCGGACATGGTGTACAGGCCGTGGAAGCCGGCAGCTGAGGTGACGGAGCCGAATTCGATGATGTTCGGCGGGCCGTTCGGGGTGAATTCGGAGCGCAGATTATCTGTCTCGCCATGGCTGTCGATCGCGGCGGCGAAAAGCTGCGGCGCCCAGTCGATGGCGCCGCCGATGGTGATGCCGCCGGCGCTGCCGCCCTCCCCGGCCAGATAAGCGGGCGCGGTGTAGTGGTTGTCTTCCAGATATTGCGCGCAGGCGATGAAGTCGAAAACCGTATTTAGTTTGGTGAGTTTCATGCCGGCCTGGTGCCAGGCCTCGCCGAACCAGCCGCCGCCCCGCACATGGGCAATGGCGAAAATGCCGCCATGGTCAAGCAAGGCCAGCCGGCCGGCGGCGAAATACGGCGTCAGGGTGATGCCATAGGCGCCATAGCCTTCCAGCAGCGTCGGGTTTTTGCCGTCGAGCTTCGTGCCGCGCCGCATGATGATGGAAAGCGGGATTTGGGTCCCATCATAGCTGGTGGCGGTGACCTCTCTTGCGACCAGATCGGAGGTATCGATTGGCGCAAGCGGCTGGATGCCGGTATCGGAAACGACGCCGCCGTCGCTGCGGTACCTGCGTGCGGGGTGCGTCCAGGTTTCCAGGGGGAAAACGGCGCCCGGCGCGGTTTCAACGGTCACCAGATCATCGGCATTGCCGGGATAGGGCAAGGCGACCGGCGCCGCCTTTCCATCCGCGATGCGGGTGATGTCGCTATAGCCGCCATCGGAGCTGTCCACATACAGCCCGTCGGCGGCGGCCGCGATATAGCGAATCACCAGATTTGATTCGGGAACAACCGTCCTGGCCTTGGCGATCTCGGGATGATTGAGGCTGATCGCGATGACTTTGCCGTGCGGCGCGTCATGCGTTGTCAGAAGATACAGCGTATCGCCAGCGGCATCGAAGTCGGTAATGGCGTCGGACGAAGCGGCGATCTGCCTCCAGACGGGCCTGCCGGCTGCAAGGGCGGCAAGCGGCGTGATGTAGATTGAATCAATCGTATCGGCCTCTTCGTTTTCGGTCAGCACGCCGAAGGCATAGTCGCAACCGGGCAGGATCACCGGCAGCGCATCCTGATCGGGCGCGGCGGGCACGGATTTATCGACATCATAGCCGAAGATCGGGATATCACCGTCGCCGGCCGGGTTCTGGCCGAGATGGTGCAGATAGGCGCGGCTTTTCAGAAACGCGCTGTTCGGGTCGTCTTTGGCGCCGAGTTTCTGCATGCGGTAATAGACGAAGCTGTCATCGGGCAGCCAGGAGACAGGGAGAAAGAGGTCATCCGGCCCATTCGCGTTGTCACCCTCAACCCGGTCGATCGCCACACCTTGATCCTGCAGGGTGGAGGTATTGAGAACGTGCAGGCTGGCGGCTTCCGACCCGCCGAGGGAGACGCCATAGGCCAGATAGCGCCCATCCTGCGATGGGGCGAAGTAATTGATGGCGACGGCGCCTCCGGATTTGCTGTATGTATCCGGATCGACGAGCAGTTTGGTAACGCCGGTTCTGGCGTTGCGCATGTAGAGCTTGGCGGTGTTCTGTTTCTGCTGGTTCTGCAGGTAAAAATATTCGTCATTGGCAATGACAAGGCCGTAGGTCTCTGTGACGAGATTGCCGTTTCCGGTAATTTCCTTGAGCAACGCAATGCGGCCCGGCATGGAGTCCAGGATGGCGCGCGTATAGGCGTTCTGGCCTTTCATATAGGCGGCGAGTTCCGGGCTGTGCGGGTTTTCCATCCAACGGTAATTATCGGTGACCGCGGTGCCATAATAATGGGTGACGACCGGATGGATGGGTGCAACCGGCGGCGGTGCGGGCGGCGTTTTGGCCTGGGCCATTATCGAATGGAAAAACAGCATGGCGGCGAAAGCGAGAGGGAATTTCAGCATGATTGAGTGTCACATGACTCCCCGATTCTTGTCACACTTCAGATGAGAAATATGAACGCTCTCCACCGATTCCTGTATTTCCTCCGGAGGCCCTCCTGCCAGGCAGTTCTGCGCCAAACCTGGATAGGGACCACCAGCACCGCACGTCCCGAAAACCGACATAGGCTCAAAAATGTAGGGTGGGGTGCTTAAGAGCACCCCACCCTACGGCTTGCTGGAAGGTTCCGTTGCCAGCGCCGGGCGTCCTGGCGCAAAATCATCTGCATGATGGCAGGATCAGGGGACACCGCCCAATCACCGCCCGGGCGCAGGCCTTTCCGGCCTCCATTGCGCGGCTGGCTTTGCCGGATATTCTACTTCCTGGCCGGTGTCATCGGCATCGCCGGTATTGTGGCGGCGGGGCTGCTCTACGCCACGCTGCCGCCGCGCCACGAGAGGGTCTTGCTGCCGGGGCTGAGCGGCCCGGTGACGGTGACATTCGACGCTGACGGCATTCCGTTTATTCGTGCCGCAAACCCAAGGGATGCGGCAGAGGCGCTGGGCTATATCCATGCGCAGAGCCGGCTGTTTCAGATGGATTTGATGCGCCGGGAGGCGAGCGGCAGGCTGGCGGCGCTTTTCGGGCCGATCGCGCTGGGCAATGACGAAGAGATGCGAAGGCTGGGCCTGGCCGCCAGCGCCACAAGCGATGTCGCCACGCTTTCGCCGGACGCCAAAGCGCTGCTCGCCGCCTATGCCGCTGGCGTGAATGCCTGGATCGACCAGCGCGGCCGCTTGGCGGCGCCGGAATTTTTGCTCTTCGGCCGGCCACGGCCTTGGACCATTGCGG
>JAMFRY010000198.1 GCA_026225015.1 Alphaproteobacteria bacterium | reverse complement strand
GGCGCAGGCTTGTCCAAAAGCCTGAAATAGCCGCAATCGGTCAGGAAAATGGGTGACTTCCCATTCCGGATGCCATTGTACGCCGATGGCGAAATTCTGCTCCTCCACCCGCACCGCTTCGACGGTGCCGTCCGGCGCCAATGCTTCCACCACTAGGCCAGCCGCCAACTGGTCGATCCCCTGGCCATGCAGGGAATTCACCCTAATTTTTTCCGCGCCGGAGATGCGCGCAAGTTGTCCCGAGAGCGTCACCTCATGCTTGGGCGCAAAAATCTGCTCGCGCGAACCCTCGCCGGCGCGGTGATCCAGCCGGCCCGGTAGATTATGCACTTCCTGGAACAACGTGCCGCCAAGGGCCACGTTCAATTCCTGCACGCCGCGGCAGATGCACAGCATCGGCATGCCGCGTTTCAGCACCGCACGAATCAATGGCAGGGTTGTGGCATCACGTTCCGGGTCATGAAAATCCGGGGTTGCGTCGAAATCCGCGCCGTAGCGCATCGGCGCCACATTGCTGGGGCTGCCGTTGAACAGCACGCCGTCCAGCCGGTCCAGCAGCGCCAGCATGGCCTCGCCTTCGGGCGGAATTAGCACCGGAATCGCGTTGGATGCCGCCATCAGCGCCGCCCCATAGCGCGCCGGCGTGGCGTGCTGGATATAGTTGCTGATCAGCTTGGTACAGGCAGGAATTCCCACGACATTGACATCGGCCATATTACGTCTCCGCTGCTACCAAAACTAGCCGCGGCCGCAGGCTCGCCGCAAGCACCGCGAGGCTGGCGCATACCAGCATCGCCACCGCCATGGGTGTGGCGCTGTTTTCCTGCAAGGCGCCGATCGCCAGGCTGGTCATCGCTCCACCGGCATATTGCAGCGTGCCCAGCAGCGCCGAGGCGCTCCCCGCATGCGCCTGATGGCGCGAAAGTGCGCCCACCATCGCGCAAGGCAGCACCAGCCCGAACCCGATTTCCGCGATCAGTAATCCCGCAGCCACGCCAAACGGCCCCAGCGGGTGCCAGGCAAGCAAGGCCAGCAGCAAGCCGCCGACCAGCAGGATATTGCCGGCAACAGAGATCACCGGGGTGATACCATACCGCGCAACCAGCAGGGGATTGAGCTGATTAACGCCGATATACACAACCGCGTTCGCCCCGAACATCGCCGCGTACGCCGCCGTGCTCCAGCCATACAGCCTGACAAATACCTGCGGACTGCCAGCGAGATAGGCAAACAAGGCGGCCGCCGTAAAGGTCATGATCAGCGCGTGGGTGAGGAAGGAGCGTTCCCGGAAAATCGCCACATAGCGCACCAGCACGGCGCCGGGTCCCAGCCTCGTGCGGCGTTCCGGCGGCAAGGTGTCGGGCAGAAAATACCAGATCAGCACGACCGCCAGCACGCCATATAGTGCTGCCAGCGCAAAAATCAGCCGCCAGTTGCCAACACTCATCGAAAGCGCGCCCAGCATCGGCGCGGCGATCGGCGCCACGCCCATCACCAGCATCAGTTTGGAAAAAAGCTTCGCCGCCGCCGGCCCGTCCGCCAGATCACGCACCATCGCCCGCGGGATCACCACGCCGGCCGAACAGCCCGCCGCTGCCAGAAACCGGAACACCGCAAATGAGCCGACGCTCCAGCAAACCGCGCATCCAAGCGAAGCCAGCGTGTAGATCGTCAACCCTACCAGCAGCGGTCCGCGCCGGCCGAGCCGGTCGGAGAGCGGGCCTTGCGTCATCTGCCCGACCGCCAGACCGAAAAAATACGCAGCAAGGGAAAGCTGCGGCGCGCCTGCCGAATGAAAATCCCGCGCGATCGCCGGGAAGGCGGGCAAGTACATATCGGTCGAGATCGGTCCAACCGCGATCAAAAAACCCAATAAAAGCGGCAGACGGCGCGTCACGACAGGCCTAGGCATGACCCCCAGCTAGGCCCCGCCTTGCAGCCCAACAACCCCGCCAAAAGCAGACCAGACCAGACGTGGCTCCTGCCCTAATCCTCGTCGCGTTCTCGGCGCACCAAAACCTCGCGCTTGCCGACATGGTTGGCGGAACTCACCACGCCTTCCTTCTCCATCTGCTCGATCAGCTTCGCCGCGCGGTTATAGCCGATTTGCAGATGCCGCTGGATGAAAGACGTGCTGGCCTTGCCCTCGCGCGCCACCAAGGAGACCGCCTGATCGTAGAGATTGCCCTCGGCGCTGGTATTGCCGCCGGTGATTCCCGGCAAACCGCCGGTATCGTCCTCCACCGGCTCGGTGACTTCGTCGAGATAAACGGGTTCGCCCTGCTCGCGCAGAAACGCCACCACATCCTCCACCTCGCGGTCGGAAACAAAGGGGCCGTGCACGCGCGTGATCCGTCCGCCGCCGGCCATGTACAGCAGGTCACCCTGGCCAAGCAGTTGTTCGGCGCCCTGCTCGCCCAGGATGGTGCGACTGTCGAATTTGGAGATCACCTGGAAGCTGATGCGGGTGGGGAAATTCGCCTTGATGGTGCCGGTGATCACATCCACCGAGGGGCGCTGCGTCGCCATGATGACATGGATGCCGGCGGCGCGCGCCATCTGCGCCAGGCGCTGCACGGCGATCTCGATCTCCTTGCCGGCGACCATCATCAGATCGGCCATCTCGTCGATAAACACCACAATGAAGGGCAGCGCCTCCAAAGCCAGCGGTGTTTCCTCAAATACCGGCTTGCCGGTTTCCGCATCAAAACCGGTTTGCACCCGACGGGTGACCACCTCACCTTTCGCCCGCGCCTCGTTCACACGGTCGTTATAGCCCGCGATATTGCGCACCGAGAGCTGGCTCATGTTGCGGTAGCGGCGTTCCATCTCGCGCACCACCCATTTCAGCGCCGCCACCGCTTTGGCCGGCTCGGTGACCACCGGCGCCATCAGATGCGGAATCCCGTCATAGACGGAGAGTTCCAGCATTTTCGGGTCGATCAGGATCAGCCGGCATTGCTCCGGCGAGAGCCGGAACAGCAGGCTCATGATCATGGCGTTGACACCGACGGATTTGCCGGAGCCGGTGGTGCCGGCGATCAGCAAATGCGGCATACGGGCAAGATCGGCGATAATGGGCGCGCCGGAAATGTCCTTGCCCAGAGCCAGGTTGAGCCTGCCGCCCTGGCTCTCCCAAAGCTCGGCGCCCAGCAGCTCGGACAGGAACACGGTTTCTCGCTTCGCGTTCGGCACCTCGATCCCGATGACGTTGCGGCCCGAAACGGTGGCAATCCGCACGGCGACAACAGATAGGCTGCGCGCGATATCATCGGCTAGGCCGATCACCCGGGCGGAACGAATGCCCGGCGCCGGCTCCAACTCATACAAGGTGACGACCGGGCCCGGCCGGATTTCGACAATCCTGCCCTGCACACCATAATCCTGCAGCACGGTTTCCAGCAGCCGCGCATTGCTCTGCAAGGCATCTTCCGGCGGGCCGGAGGTGATACGAGTGGGTGCGGGCTTCAACAGTTCCAGCGGCGGAAAATTCCAGCCGGCATCCAGCAAGGGCAGACGCTCCTGTCGCGGCGCAGCTTTTTTGGTGAGCAAGGCGGCTTTCACCGCCGGGGCGGGCTCGGCCCGCATGACGGGCTTCAAGACTCCGGCCTGCTCTGGCTGCGGCGCGCTACTGTTGCCAGGGTTATGCTGGCCGAGCGGAACGATCCAGCTTCGCGCAGCACCTTCCTCGGCGGCGCTCTGCAATAGTGGCGTGATCCAGGAGGAGACCGCCTCCGCACCGCGCCTGCCGCCGGTCATGGTCGCGGTGGCCATGCGCGCGGCCTGAGCGCCGCCTGAGCGCCATTCGCCCGGGGTGAAGGCCAGCGAGAAGCCCAGCGCCGCAAAGCCGGCGACCAGGCTAAAAAACATGGCGATGCCCGCCCCGGCCTCGCCAAAATCCGAATGCCCGAAATGATCGGAGAGAATCATCCCGGCCGCGCCGCCAATGCCCGCCGGAACCGGCCAGCCAACCGGCGGACCGGGAATGATCGCAACCGCCATGGCCAGAGAGGCGGCCAGCAAAGGCATGGCGATACCGCCAAGAAAGACCCGCGTTTTCAAATAGCCAAGCCGGCCGCGCGAGGCCATCCGATAGGCCCAGGCCAGCAGAATAAAGGCCGGCAAAAATCCCGCAATGCCGAAATTCTGAAGCAGAAGGTCGGAAATCGCCGCGCCGAACGCGCCGGCAAGGTTCAAGGCCCGCGCATCGCTGGCGGTATCGAAGGACGGGTCCCCGGCGTGATAAGAAATGAGCGCCAGCAACAGCGCCAGTCCGGCAACCGCCAGGGCGACCCCGGCCAGTTCCGCCATGCGGCGCTGAACCTGCGCCCGCATTCCGGGTGAGATGAATCGCCTGGTTCCGGAAGAAACTGCCATTATGCTGCGCTATAGCCTACAACCGGCTGATTCCCAAACAAAACCTGCATCCATTTGGAGCGGATGGGCGGAGGAGCCAAAGGTACCAGCAGAGCGAAGCTTTGATGGAAAGGGTCCGGAGGGAGAGCGGAGCGAAGCCCATCGATTGGGGCCAAAAACACCAAAAACCCAGGGCATCGCTGCCCTGGGCCTTTGCTAGCCAGACCAAACCTGGCACCGGGGCCAACACCCCGATGCCGTTTTGGATTAGTCACCCAAACCTAGTCACCCAAGACTGGGATTTTCTGACCATCGGAGTAGATCGCATAGGCTTCTTCACCATGCACCGCGTCATCACCGATGAGCAACGTCTCATCGTCAAAGCGCAGGTTCACGAACAGGCCGATGATCTTCAGCAGGATGAAGGTGCCGATGACGTTATACACGATGATGAAGGCGGCGCCGTAGAGCTGCAGAATGACCTGATGGAAATTGCCGTACCACCAGCCAGTCGCCGCGAATTGGTCGCCCTTGGTGCCGTACCATTCCACCATGCTCGGATCGGCCAGGATGCCGGTGCCGATACCGCCAACCAAAGCCGCAACGCCATGGGTGTGGATAACGCCCAGCACGTCGTCAACCTTGCGTGAGAACCAGGTTTTGCCTTGGCCGAGGAAGTTCCAGGTAAGCCAGGGCAGCAGGGCCGCGAACACGCCAAGGATGATGGCACCGATGCCGTTCACATAACCGGCGGCCGGGGTAATGGCCACCAAGCCGGTGATCATGCCGTTCACAGCGCCGAGAACCGACGGTTTGCCATAGGCGATCACGTCCAGCACGACCCAGGTGAGCAGCGCGGTCGCGGTCGCGGTATGGGTGTTCAGCACACCCACGCCGGCATCGGCGTTGGCAGTGAACGGGTCACCGCCATTGAAGCCGGACCAGCCGAGCCAGAGCAGGCCAGCGCCCGCCAGGGTGATTAGCAAGGAGTTCGGCTGGAAGCTCTCACGGTCACGCGGCAAACGCGGGCCGATGATGGCGGCCGCCGTAAAACCCGAGAAGGCAGAGGACAAGTGAATGACGTAGCCGCCGGAGTAATCCAACACGCCCATCGAGCCGAGCCAGCCGCCACCCCAGATCGAGTAGGCGCCAACCGAATAGATAAAAGTGGTCCAGAGCGGGACGAAAATCACCCAGGCCTTGAAGCTGACACGGCCAAGGATGGCGCCCAGCAGAATGATCGGAGTGATCGCGGCGAACACGAATTGGAAGTACACCATCGTCGCCTGGCCGTAGCCCAGCGACGGCATAGCGGCGGCAGCGGAGGGGATGATCGCTTGTTTTTCCATGTTATAGGCGGAAGTAGTCGGGCACGGATGGCCCAGCCAGGCGCCCAGACCGCCAGGGACCTGGAACCAGGGTTTGCCGAAGGACATATTGTAGGCCCACAACACCCAGGCGATCAGCACCGCGGAAAACGCGTAGAAGACCATGAACGCGGAGTTGACCGCCCATTTTTTCTTGACCGCGCCGCCATACAGCAACGCCAGTCCCGGAACGCTCATAATGCCGACGAATGTCGCCGCGGTGAGCTGCCAGGCATTGTCGCCTGTATCGAGCCAATTGCCCGGTAACGCTTGAACTATCATTTATTTCGTCTCCAACTGTCCCAGCCGTGTGAGTTGCACAAAACACAAGCGCGATTCCATGGCCACGCTTTGCGTCCGGCGGTCCTCTTGCACCTTCCATGCCAAGACCTTAGCTAAAGTTTATTGCGCGAGTCGTGCGGGTTAACATGCGTTCATCCAAACGTTACTGCCCATTTGGCAGGCGCTTTGTTGACCAGCAATTAAGCAATTTCTCATTGAGCCGTCTGCCGCCGTGGCTTGGCGCTCGCCGGCAACTCTGCCAAAGAGCCTGCATGACCCAAGCTGAAAGCGGCCATTTTAGCAGTTCGGACGTTGCCATCATCGGCGCCGGACCGGTCGGCGGTGCGCTCGCTTGCAGGCTGGCCGCGCACGGCAAACGCGTCCTGCTGGTGGACCATGCCGCCTTGCCGCCGATGGAGCACCCGGATTTCGACGGACGCGCCTATGCGATTGCGGCGGACTGCAAAAAACTGCTGGAGGAGGCCGGGTTATGGGAGAACCTGCCTTATCCGCCCTGCCCGATCCTGGATATCAAGGTCACCGACGGCAAACCCGGCGCCCCACCCTCCCCACTGCAATTACAGTTCGATCACCGGCAGGTGGGCGATGAACCGTTCGGCTGGATCATCGAGGCGCGCAGCCTGAGGATCGCCATCAACCGGCGCATCCACGCGGACAATAACATTCTGCTCCTGGCGCCTGAACAGGTTTCCGTGGTCAGGCGCCAGGAATCAGTGACCTTGCGCACGCCTTCCGGCCAAACATTCGCGGCGCAACTCGTTGTCGCGGCGGATGGGCGCTCCAGCCGGTTACGGGAAGAGGCAAAAATTCCGGTAACGCGAATTCCCTACCGGCAATCCGCGGTGGTCTGCGCGATCGCGCATGACAAGCCGCATGAGGGCGTGGCCCTGGAGCATTTCCTGCCCGGCGGCCCCTTCGCGCAACTGCCGATGAGCGGTACCGACGAAAACCCCAATATTTCCGCCATTGTCTTCACCGACCGGCCAGATTTGGTGGAACGGCTGAAACTGCTCGATAACGCCCGCTTCGGCGCCGAGTTGAGCAAGCGGCTGGGGCCGCATCTGGGCGCGATCCGCCCGATCGGCCGGCGCTGGACCTATCCGCTCTCGGCCATGCATGCGGCACGCTATACGGCGGAAAGGCTGGCGCTGGTGGGCGATGCGGCGCACGGGATCCACCCGATTGCGGGCCAAGGGTTAAATCTGGGCCTGCGCGACGCGGCTTGCCTGGCGGCGCTGATCGACCATGCGCAAGACGATCATGCGCAAGACCTTGGCGCCGCGGAGCTGCTATCGGCCTATCAGGCGGAGCGGCGGCCGGCCAATCTCGCCATGCTGGCCGCAACCGATATCCTCGACCGGCTGTTTTCTACCAATCAACCGTTGATCCGGCTGGCGCGCGATCTGGGGCTGGCCGCGGTGAATCGGATGCCGCGCCTGAAACGCCGCTTCATGCTGACGGCAATGGGCAAGTAGACTCCCTGCCCTCAATAAGAAAACCCGGCTGCAAGCCGGGTTTTGAGTAGAAGAGGCTCTTCAAGCGCTTGCTGTCAGCCCTGCCGGGCTTTCATGCGCGGGTTTTTCTTGTTGATGACATAGACCCGGCCATGACGGCGCACGACGCGGCAGTTCTTGTCGCGGGTCTTGGCGGATTTCAAAGAGTTACGTATCTTCATACTCGGCTCACAGAATAAATGACATTGCTGGCGGGGTATGCGTCGGCAGGGGTTTGCTGTCAACCCGAGCCAGCTTAAACAGGCGGCGTACCAGCCCCAGGGTCCTGTCATCAAAACGTCATTCGCTTTGTGGCGCGTAGAATTGTTCATAGCCCGTTTTATGAGGCTCGGTCCCCCGAGTCGGATGGAGCGTTGATGTGATGAAAATTAGCTTTGTGGTGCCTGCCTATAATGAAGAAGCGCTGCTCGGGCGCTCACTCACCGCCATGCGCGACGAAATTCTCCGCAACGGGCTGGTGATCGGGCAGGACGCAGAAATTATCGTGGTCAATAATGCCAGTACCGATCGTACCAGCGAAGTGGCGGAAGCGATCGAGGGCGTGGTGGTGGTGGATGAGCCGCGCAAAGGCCTGGTGCAGGCAAGGTGGTGCGGGTTCGAGGCGAGCCGCGGTGAGTTGATCGCCAATATCGACGCCGATACCGTGATCCCGCCGGGCTGGCTGAAAGAGGTGCTGCAACAATTCGGCCGCAGCAACACGCTGGTGGGACTATCCGGCCCCTATATCTATTACGGCGTGCCTGCCCGGGTGAACTGGGTGGTGGGCGCCTATTACCGGATGGCCTATTCGGTTTATCTGTTCAACCGCTTCGTGCTGAATGTCGGCTCCATGCTGCAAGGCGGCAATTTCGTCGTGAAGCGGGACGCCATGCTGAAGCTAGGGCAGCCAAGCCTGCGCTTCAGCTTCTACGGCGAAGACACCGACATGGCGCGGCGTCTGAGCAAGGTCGGCGGCGTGAAATTCACCTTCCGGCTGCCCGCGCAATCCTCCGGGCGCCGCCTGGTGGGTGAAGGCGTGTTCACCATCGGCATGCGTTATTCGATGAATTTCTTCTGGGCGACCTTCCGCAAGAAGCCCTTCACCGAAGCCTGGCAAGACATCAGGGAATAGCCCCCTCCCCGCCATTGACGGGGCAATAATCCCCCCGCATGTGCTGGCGCGCAACCAAGGTGGTGAAATGGCCAGGCGTGTTTCGTTCAGCCGAATCGGGTTTTTGCTCACGGCGTTTCTGTTTCCGGGGCTGATCGGCACCTTCGCGAGTTTTTCCATCCCGGCGCCGGTAATCGATGCCATGCATCAGCAAGCCGCTTTGGATGCAGTGCTGGCCGCGCAGAATACACCGAACGAAGCCGCCGCCCTGGCTAATCTGAGCAACGCGGTGGATGCGGATACGGCCGCTATCGTTACCAGCGGAACCGGGCCGATCGCCGCGCGCATCTCGGCGGCGCAGGCCAATATGCGGGTGGAGGTCGTCGCGCAGGCGCGCTCGGCCGCATTCAAGATCAGGCTGATGGTGATCACGATGACGGTCCTTGGCGCAATCTTCGGCACCGCACTCCTCGGCCCGGATCAAAAAGCGTGATTCGATGAGTGCGGCGCATATTGCTTCCTACTACGCCGCGACCGCCAATGTCAGAGACGCGCGGCCTTCGCTGCAAGGCGCCGCGCAGGCGGATGTGTGCATCGTCGGCGCCGGCTTCACTGGAATCGCGGCCGGGCTGGAACTGGCCGAGCGCGGCTTTTCGGTGATCGTGCTGGAGGCCATGCGGGTCGGCTGGGGCGCGTCCGGCCGCAATGGCGGGCAGATCGTCAACGGCTATAGCCGCGACCTGGATGTGATCGCCGGGCGCTACGGCACGCAGGCCGGACGCGCGGTCGGCGCCATGGCGCTGGAAGGCGGCGACATCATTCGCGAGCGGGTGCGAAAATATGACATCGCCTGCGATCTGATCGAGGGCGGCCTGTTCGTGGCGCTGAACCACAAGCAGATGCGCGGCCTTGAACATCACCAACAGGTCTGGGCCGGGCATGGCCATCGTGATTTCACCTTGCTGGATCGGCAAGGTTTGGCCGCGCATGTGGCGAGCGATCGCTATGTCGGTGGGTTGCTGGATCATAAAGGCGGCCATCTGCATCCGTTGAATCTGGTGCAAGGCGAAGCGGCGGCGCTGGAGCGGCTTGGCGGCAAGATTTTCGAGGACTC
>JAMFRY010000020.1 GCA_026225015.1 Alphaproteobacteria bacterium | reverse complement strand
TCACCCCGCAGGTCAACAGCCGCGACGAGCTGGCCTGGCGCTACGCCAATAACGCGGCTGGCCTGGCGCCCGAGCATTACGAAGAAATCCACATGCCGAGGAACACACCGGTTCCCATCATCATCGGCGCCTTCGCCTTCGGCTTCGGTTTCGGCATCACCTGGCGCATCTGGTGGCTCACCGGCTTTTCGCTGCTCGGCATCATCGCGATGGTGATCTACCGCTCCTTCACCCGTGATTCCGGCTACCATCTCTCGGCCGAAACCATGAAAAGGCTGGAATCCGAACCCCCGCTCGGCGTCATTGCGGAATCGCAATTCCTCTCGAATGCGGAGGCGCATTGATGGCCGTCAAGACCGTCGAAGGCGAACTGCCGCCACTTTGGCATTATGGCCACGAAGCGCATGACATGATCGCCACCAAAACCCTCGGGTTCTGGCTGTACATGCTCTCTGACGCCCTGCTCTTTGCCGGAATTTTTGCCGCCTATGGCGTTCTGGATCACAGCATGAACGCCGCCGGCGGCCCCACGGATGCGCAGATCGTCCACCCGGTTGCCGCCTTCTGGCAAACCATCGCAGTGGTCACGTCCGTATTCTGCTATAGCCTTGCCACCGTCGCATTGAAGCACGGCTACCGTCAGCTTGTCGTGCTCGGCATCTTCGCCGCGATGCTGCTCGGCGCCGTCTTCATCTCCCTTGAGATTTCGGATTTCGCCGATCTCTATGCGCATGGCGCCACGCCACAGGTCAGCGGGTTTCTCTCCGCCTATTTCGTGCTGATCGCAACGCACGGCCTGCACATGCTCTTTGGCCTGCTCTGGCTGTTCGTCATGCTCATCCAGGTCGTCCGGCTCGGCCTCACGGCCCCGGTCGTCGCGCAGTTGCTGAACCTGCGCCTGTTCTGGCAATTCCAGTCCGCCGTCTGGGTCTGCGTCTATGTCTTCGTCTACCTCAAGGGGGCAATCTGATGTCCGAAGCGGAAAGCGATCCCATTCTGCATGGGGAAGTCCAGCAAGCCAGCCTGCTGGGCTACACCGCCGGCTTCGTTGCCACCCTGGCGCTGCTCGGCGCTGCCTTGCTGCTTACCGAGTTCCGGCTGATGCCGCCGCTTTATCTGCTGGGCAGCATCTCCGGCCTGGCCTTGATCGCGCTACTTTGCCAGACCTTCCTCTCCTTCGGACTGGACATCACCCGCCATAATATCTGGAAAAGCGTCTCGCTGGTCCTCACCATCCCGCTTTTCATTCTTACGATCGGGCTCACGGTCTGGATGTTCCAGCAACTTAGCCTAAACACCATGATCCCCGGCACCAATATCATGCCGGGAATGACCATGCAGCCGACGATGCTGCAGTAGGTAAGGAAGAGAGTACCCGCTTTTTTGAAAAGAGGCTTGCCGCCCGCACGGCGCAAAAGGCTTCTGTATTTTGGTGCCGGGAGTTTCAACGCCCGAGCCCAGGTTAACAAAGGTCTTTTTGCTTCTCTTTCAGCAAATGGAGGCAATATGTACTGCTGAGAGGAAACCATCCTATGATTCCTGATCGGAGCATTCCTCAAGGGTCGCTTGGAACCTCTCCAAGATGCCGCCTTTGCATCACGAACCCGGGATTTCATACTTAACCCGGAGGGTGCAGCCTTAAGATACACAGAATTAACCTGACAATGATAATTGGTGGGCTCGCCAACTGCGACGAGAGGATCCCACATGCTCACACCGCTGCATTCCGGCCCGACAATTGCGGAGGAACTCGCCGCTTATCCCGCGCAGACTAACGCAATTTCAAAGTTTCCGGCGACCGCGGCCTTACCAAAATACATGCCTGCCCTTGACGGTCTGCGAGGCATTGCAATTCTTTTGGTGATCCTTACGCATGTTTCTTCAGGCTGGCCTGCGGCGTTATCGATCCTTAAGAACACCGATGGGTGGGCTTCGACGTTCACGCTTCCGGTCTGGCTGGCCGGCGCATCCGGCAGCGCTCGGGACGGGGTCCAATTATTCTTCGTAGTCAGTGCATTCACGCTAACCCTCCGTGCCGGGCGGGGCGGTGACCATGGCCTCCGCAATTATGCTTTTCGACGCATTGCTCGGGTGGGACCTGGTTACTGGTTGGCGGGGATCGGCTACACCCTGGTCGCAGGTTTATCAGCTCGAGTCTGGGCGCCCCATGGCGTCAGCGGCGCCGATTTGGCAATAGCCACCGTATTCGGCAGCGCTTGGCAGGGAGGCGCGTCACTGGCAGTGGTGCCTGGCGGTTGGTCAGTTTGTTGTGAGGTTGCGTTTTATATCGCACTGCCATTCTTGTTATGGGTTATTGACGGACGCATCTCTCGTGCGTTGTTACTCCTGGTTGTAGCCATATTTGTCGCCTGGGTAAGGCAATCGCTGGTGGCAGAACCCGATGGATTCTCGAACTTCTTCAACCCAATTTTACAAGCCCCAGTGTTCCTGTGCGGCGTCGCCGCAGCGATTATTTCGATGCGGATAACTCTGCCGCTGCCGCGCATCCCTGGAGCCGCCATCTTTCTGCTGGCTCTCGGCATATTTGCTGTTCCATTCTCGCCGGTGCGGCATCTGCCACATTACTTGCAGTTTGCGTTTCTGGTCGCAGCCGTCGTTGCGTTGGCAGCCGCACACCCGCCACGGATCTTGGCGACACGTTTTATGCGCAAGATTGGGGAAGTTAGCTATAGCATGTACTTAGTGCACTTTGCCGTATTGGCACCAAGTCTAAGTCTAGCCCAATGGCTGTTTCCTGCCGATGACTGGCGCACAATGATCATACATTTTGTAATGACCAGTGCTGTGAGTTTCATAATATCCTGTTTGACTTTCGCCATGATTGAGCGGCCCGCCATTCGTTGGGCGTCTGAACGGACTCGTCGTTCGGTCATCTCGGTGCCAACGATGGCCGCTCTTCCTTAATGGGCATCGCCGAAATATTTGGTGCGCTCCAGTATCGGTTAAGTGATGCCCTTGCGAACCATTTCAAAGCTGCGCACGAGATGCTCGCGATGACCATGCGGCACCGGCGGTAATATCCATAAATTGTCCTTGTTGCGTATGGCCTTAATCTCATTGGCTATTTCGTCGATCGTCCAGGAAGACCGGTAAACCCCTTCGGTCTCCGCGATAAACATCTGCGCCACCCGGCCGGCGATGGCGGCGTAGATTTCGCCGGTCACCGAGCAGGATTCATGCGCCAGCCAGCCCACCACCGGCGCTACCAGTTCCGGCCCCATTGGCGGATAGATGGTGGTATCCAGCCCTTCCGCCATCCGCGTCACCGCCCCCGGCGCGATGATATTGCATTTCACGTTGAACGCCTCGCCTTCGATCGCCGCGACATTGTTCAGCCCGATCATCCCGGCTTTGGAAACGCCGTAATTCACCACCCGGTTATTGCCGTAGATCCCGCCGATCGAGCCGGTAAGCACGATGCGCCCATAGCCGGCCTGCTTCATCAGAGGAAAAGCTGGCCGCACCACATGGAAGGCGCCCAGCAGATGCACATCCAGCACGGCCTTGAAGTCCTCGTAGGGGATTTCGTCCAGCGCGCCGTAGCGCACATTGCCGGCATTGTGAATCAGGATGTCGATCCTGCCGAAATGATCCAGCGCCGACTGGATGATCGCCGCCCCGCCTTGCTCACTCGCCACCGAATCCGCGGAAGCCACCGCCTCGCCGCCGGCCGCCTTGATCGCTGCCACCACTTCCCCGGCGGGCGTCGCATCGGCATCAAAGCCCTTCATGCTACTGCCGTTATCGTTCACCACCACTTTGGCGCCCTTGGCCGCGAGCAGCAGCGCGTATTCCCGCCCAAGACCACGGCCGGCGCCGGTAATAACGGCCACTCTTCCGTCAAATCTACGCTCAGTCATGGACTAGCCTCCTGGGTTATTTTTGGCCCTGGGTTATTTTTGGCCCTGCGATTGACCAGCGGCCGCTGATAGGAAGGATCATCTTTGCCGCGGGCCGGCGCGCCGTTGCCAAATATGTCCGGCACGTCGGCAAAGGGCAATGCCGTGCTCGGCGCCGTGCCCGACCATTCGATGCTGTTGGTCCGCAGCGCGATCTTCCATTCGCCGCCGCGTTTATCGAACCGATCGATATAGCGGCCGCCGGCGAGCCAGTTGCTGTCATCGCGGTTGCGCCCGGCGAACAGGTAGTAGGTTTCCGTATGCGCCGTATCCCCGTCGAAATCGACGGTGACGTTGAGCAAATTATGGTGCGTCGCCTTCTGCCCGGCCTCGTGCATCGGCGTCGCCCAATCGTAGCATTCGGCGGGCCCACCCACGAACGGCCCGGCGGCGATGCAGGCATCTGGATGAAACGCCGAGAGAAAAACCTCACGATCAAACCGGTCCATGCCCCGGCTGAAGCGGGTCAGGCAATCGATGATCTCCTGCCGGTCGAGCAACCGCTCCAACCGCGTCATCCGCTCGGCGTCCATGTTTTCCTCCCTATGGCGTGTCCAACCCAATAACGCGCCTCTACACGCCATTGCTTGACAGGACCAGAATGCCAGCGGAGATGTGCTAAGGTAGCATCAGCATAAGGGAAACGAGAGATGCGGCTGAGCGGCAAGGTTGCGGTCATCACCGGCGCCGGCTCCGGCATGGGCAAGGCGATGGCGGAGTTGTTCGCTGGCCAGGGCGCCAAGCTTGTTCTCGCCGATATCAGCGGCAAGCAGAAGGATGTCGCCGCGTCGCTGGGAGACGCAGCGATCGCTGTGCACGCCAATGTCGCGCAAGAGGCGGACATCGTCGCCATGATCGCGGCGGCCGAGCATAAATTCGGCCGGCTGGATATTCTCTGCAACAATGCCGGTTTCGGCGGCGGCATGGCGCCATTGCATGAGCAAACCACCGAAGCCTGGGACCGCGTCCACGCCACCAATCTGCGCGGCGTGTTTTTCGGGATCAAATATGGCGTGATTTCCATGCTGAAAACCGGCGGCGGCGCTATCGTGAACACCACATCGGCCTCCGCCGTGGTCGGCTGGAAGGGCCACAGCATTTACGGCGCCGCCAAAGCCGGCGTGAACCAGCTCACCAATTCCGCGGCGCTGGATTATGCCGACTATAATATTCGAATCAACGCCATCGCGCCCGGCACCATCTGGACTGGCCTGAACCCCGCCTCGCTGAAATATCCCACCCCGCCGCCCGGCACACGCCGGCTGCCTGGCATCCCCATCGACCGCTGGGGGCTATCAAGCGAAATCGCAAATGCTGCTTTGTTTCTTGCTTCCGACGAAGCCTCCTATATCACCGGCACCATCCTGCCGGTGGATGGCGGCTATTGCATCGGCTTCTCCGGCATGGGCGCCGAACATACCGGCGCACCAACGGCATTACTTAATAAACCTACAAGGAATCCCATGGCCAAATTCACCGCCGAGCAGGCAGTCTCCGTCGCCGCGATCAACCAGCTCATCAATGACTGGGGCATCGAACTCGACATCGATAACGGCCGCAACATCGCCGCGCTGATCACCGAAGATGTCAGCTATAATGTCGGCGGCAGCATTCGCACCAGCCGCGCGGAAGTCGTGCAATTCTATGCCGACCGCCAGGCCCGGCTCTCGGCCACGCCGGCCGGGGTGCCGATCCACCGCCACGCGCTCTCCAATCTTCGCGTCGCCTTCAATTCCGCGGATGAGGCCGCCATCACCTTCACGCTGGTCTATTTCACCACCGCAAGCGTGACCACCGGCACCAATCATGCCGACCCCGCGGCTGTCGCCGATGTCCGCATGAAGGTCCGCCGCGGCGCCGACGGCGAATGGTTGATCGCGCTGTTCGACAGCAATCAGACATTCATCCGCAAACCCGCCTGAAGCAAAAAACAAGCGGTTCTTTTTCTGAAGAAAAAGAACCAAAAAGACTTCTTTGAATTGGCGCAGTGGCGCTCGAATATCCCGACTCGAGCGATTTTAACGACGCGTCAGGCCGGGGTTATTCGGCTCCAGGCGAATCCGCAATGTATTCTGGATGAGTGCTGTGGCGACATACTGGCCGACCATCATCGGAAATTCGATCAACTGCTGCTCATTCCAGCTTGCCGCAAGCTTCGCCCAGGTTGCCTCCGAAATGCATTGCTCGGAGAGCAATTCTTCCACGCCGACCAGGATCGCCGTCTCATGCTCGCTCCAGCCCGGCGCGGTTGAGCCGATGATCACGCGCTCGATCTCTTCTGCCGTCACGCCGCAGCGTTTGCCAATTTCGACATGTTCGCCCCATTCAAATGGCGCGCGCAGCAACCAGCCGATGCGCAACACCGCCAGCTCGCGCTCGCGCGCCGGCAGCGCGCCCTTGAACAGCGCGATACCCATTTCGAGCTGACAGCGCAGAATCTCGGGATGCTTGGCGATGGTAAGGCAATAATCCGGGATCGGCGCATCCATCGGCGCACGCACGGTTCTGCGAATGTTGAGCACCACCTCCAGGGTTTCAGGGTTCAGTTCGTTTTCGGGGATCGGCGGAATCCGCTGCGGCTTGCCGGTAATTTCCGCCTCCCAGGCGGCGATCGCTTCGCTGTCATAACCGCTGCGCTCCGTGACGATTGAACCCTGCATTTTTCGGACCTTTCAGATATGTCTTCACGCATCATCTTACGTGGAGTTTAGCCGCCGGGCCAAGCCATCGACCCAAATGGCCTCACGCCGATCGCAGCCGATGGAGTAGCCCGTGTCCACGTCAAGCGCCGATATTATCTGGGCCGTCTCGGCGCTGGCGATCGCCGGGGTGATCTTGCGGCCGGCCGGCCTGCCGGAGGCGGTGTGGGCAGCCGGCGGGGCTTTCTTGCTGCTCATCCTGGGCTGCATCACGCCTGCTACGGCGCTGCGCGGCATCGCGCGCGGCGCTGATGTGGTTTTATTCCTCACCGGCATGATGCTGTTGGCCGAACTCGCCCGCACCCGCGGTTTGTTCGACCGGCTAGCGGCGTTGGCCGTGGCGCGCGCCCGGGGCTCGGCGGTGCGATTATTCGGGCTGATCTATCTGGTCGGGATTGTCGTCACCGCCTTCCTGTCCAATGACGCAACCGCGGTTGTGCTGACCCCAGCAGTGGCGGCCGCTACGCGGGCGGCAAAACTCCGGGACCCCGTGCCTTATCTCCTGGTATGCGCCTTCATCGCCAATGCCGCGTCGTTCATTCTGCCGATCTCCAACCCGGCGAATCTGGTGGTCTACCACAGCGCGATGCCAAAGCTGCCGGACTGGCTGGCGCATTACACCCTGCCATCGCTGGCGGCGATCGCCGCGACGTTTTTCATGCTGCGCTGGGCTGAACGCCACGCTTTGCAGGGCGATGTTGCAACGCAGGGTGCGCTGCCGGAACTGCAACCGGGCGGGAAAATGGCGGCCTGGGGAATTGGCGCAACCGCGATTGTGCTACTGGCCGCGTCCACATTCGGCCAGAAGCTTGGACTACCCACGGCAGCGGCCGGCATGCTCACCGCCGCTTGCGTGCTGATCCGCGAACGCGCGTCGCCCCGGAAGCTGCTCAAACATATCTCGTGGGGAGTACTGGCGCTCGTCGCCGGGCTGTTCGTGCTGGTGGAGGCGCTGCAACAGAGCGGGTTGATCGCGACCCTGTCCTCGCCATTGCGTCAGGCGAGTGGCACGGCCGCCACAGCCTGGTTTGCCGGTGCCACGGTCGCGCTCGCCAGCAACCTGATGAATAATCTGCCGGTAGGGCTGATCGCCGGCAGCGCCAGCCAGGCCGGGCATATCAGCCCGCACGTCACCGGGGCATTGCTGATTGGCGTCGATCTCGGCCCGAATCTGTCGGTGACAGGCTCGCTTGCAACCATTCTATGGCTGACGGCGCTACGGCGAGAAGGGATCGAAGTCAGCGCCTGGCGGTTTCTGAAAATCGGGCTCCTGGTCATGCCTCCGGCGCTGGTCGCCGCGCTGGCGCTGGTGATCTGGCTTTAGCTAATAGGGCGCATTTGCCGGCAAGCCAGCCTGTCGCAGCAATTGCGGCGCCCAAAACGTGCATTTGTGGTCGTTCACGAAACCGGTTTCGGTTGATTCGCCTGGCGGAACGAAGCTGAGCAGATACGGATCCGCATTGGTGAAGTGCGGCCAAGACGGCGCCAGCGGCGCGAACGGCGTGCCGTATTTGGCGAAGTTGAGCCAGTAATTCCGCAATGCGTCGCCCATAAATTGTTGCGCCAGAGTCAGGTTCGGCGGGCCGAGGGTGAGAATAGGGGCATAGAGCGTCGGGAACAGATATGCCAGCTCCGTCCCATGGGCGCTGGCATAGGTGTAGAACAGAATACCCGGACCCACCGGCTCCGGCCCGTTTGGATCGTTCATCTCATAGCCATATACGGTCGTGTATCTCGCCAATTGCGCGTCTAGCAGATGCGCGTTGCAGGCAAACATGTAATCCGTCACAACCGCCGCCCAGGCGTAATCGGGGATCGCGTAATTGCCTACCGGATATTCCGCCAAAACGCTGCTGGCGTTCGCGCTGAAATTTGTTTGAACATCTGATACATAGCCGGAATCGCTCAGCGGCGGGGTGAGAAACAACCTGCCGATGCCGATAAACAACCGCCATTCGTCGTGGGCGCTGCCATCGATGACCGGCACGCGCTCGAAATTGCCGGAGGCAAAGGCTACGGCCGGGCCGCTCGGAATATTGACGCCGTCAATAACCGGGGAAATGGGGAGCGGGAAAACAACAGATAACGGGTTCAGCGCATTCAACAGGGTGCCGACCGAAAGCGCTTGCAGGCAGCTCAGGGTCTGGCTCGGACAGCCGAGTGCGGTGGCGGCTTTCTTGCCGGCGACCTCGGCTTGGGCAAGGCTCGGGTAATTGGTGTCAAACGCGCCGCTTTCGACAATCGCCGCCTTCAACGACACGGGATGCCTCAGGATTAACTGCGCCAGGACGCTGTTCCCGCCGGCGGATTGGCCAAACACCGTAATCTGGCGGGGATCGCCGCCAAAACTGGCGATATTGTTACGTACCCAGTTCAGCGCGGCCTGCTGGTCGAGGATACCATAATTGCCGGAGATATGGTTGGGATCGACCGCACTGAGCGCCGGATGCGCGAGAAATCCGAGATAGCCGATGCGGTAATTGAACGTTACCGCAATCACATTGCCCTTTTCGGCAAGCGTGGTCGGATCGTACATGGAGGATGAGCCTGCAACGAACCCGCCGCCGGAAATAAAAACCAGCACCGGCAGCCTAGCGCCTGGCAGCGCGAAGCAGGGCGCGAAAACATTGATCGTCAGGCAATCCTCGCTCGGCGTAAGATCGCCGAGCTGCGGGCAGTGATTGCCATAAGCGGTGGCCTGACGCACGCCTTGCCAAGAAATCGGCGGCGCCGGCGGACGCCAACGCAATGACCCCACCGGAGGCGCCGCAAAAGGAATACCAAGAAACTGCTGCTCGCCGCCGGTGATTTGGCCCTGGATCTGGACGCTCTTAGTCGTGCGAATCTGCGCAGACGCGCTTCCGGCTGCAAAAACAAACAACAATGCCAAAGTCC
>JAMFRY010000019.1 GCA_026225015.1 Alphaproteobacteria bacterium | reverse complement strand
GGGCGGCCAACGCCCGCCTTTTTAGTGGCGGAAAAGGCGGGCGTTGCCCGCCCTACGCCGGCTATTCACCGCTGATACATCACCCGCAGCACCACCATCCACGGCGCCCCAACGCGTCCGGCACCATCGGCCGGCACATGCTGCATCACCACGGCGTCGTCCATATTGCCGCTCACCACGCTCAAACGATGCACCGCACCGGCCACGACGATGGCGCAATGGGCAGGAAACAATTGCGCGGTTGGCAGTTCGGTGAAGGTAAGGCCCCGCGCCCGGCCGCGCCCGAAGCATAGCAGATCGCCCAAACGCGGCGCGTATTGCTCAGGGTTCTCGGCAATCAGCAGCGGATTTCGGATTTTTCCTCCGGCGGCGCGGGCGGCGTAATTGATATAGGTGGCGTGATTGGAGGAATAAGGAAAATCCCGCCCCGCTCCCGCGATCCGCATGACATAGGAGATGAAGGCCGCGGACCATGCATAGTCCGCCTTCACTGCTACCGGAAAGACCTTGCCATTTGCATCATGCTTGCCGGTCAAGGCGTTATCCGCCTCGCCGGCGTTCATTCCCTCCCACCAATATTCGCCGACGCGCTCCCATAATCCGGGTTGCAACTGCGCCATCGTGGCGGCGCGCGGCGCATACGCCGCACCCCAATCGTCATCGACGCGCATGCCCCAAAGCCGCCATTCATCCATCGCCACAGCCACCGCATCCGCACGCGAAAACGGCCCAAAACCGCGCTGGGCAAATGGCGGCGCATGCGCGTCCGGAGAGACGCAGGAAGCGAGCGAAGAAAGCCAAAGCAAAAAAGGCAGCGCAGCTTTTTTCAAAAGGGAACTACTTCGCTTCCTTTGAAAACAGCGCGCTCAACGCAAATTCATTCGCCGCGCACAGGCCGCGTTCGGTAATCAGGCCGGAGATCAGTCTCGCCGGCGTCACGTCGAAGGCCGGGTTGGCGGCGGGGCTGTCCTTTGGCACGATTCGGATCGTGGCGATCGAGCCGTCCAAGGCACGGCCGGTCATGGTGGTTACTTCGGTTTGCGCGCGTTCCTCGATGGGAATGTCGGAAAGGCCGTCGCTGATCGCCCAATCGATCGTCGAGGACGGCAGCGCCACCCAGAACGGCACGCCGTTATCGCGTGCGGCGAGGGCTTTGAGATAGGTGCCGATCTTGTTTGCGACATCACCGGAACGTGTGACGCGATCGGTGCCGACGATAACCAGGTCCACTTCGCCGCGCTGCATCAAATGTCCGCCGGCATTATCGGCGATAACGGTATGCGGCACGCCATGCTTGCCCAACTCCCAGGCGGTGAGCGATGCGCCCTGGTTGCGCGGCCGGGTTTCCTCCACCCATACATGCACGTTGATACCTTTATCATGCGCCATATATATAGGTGCGAGTGCGGTGCCCCAATCGACCGTGGCGATCCATCCGGCATTGCAATGGGTGAGAATATTGACGCGCCGGCTGCCGGTTGCGCGGGCTTCGATCAAGTCCAGGCCGTGTTTGCCGATCGCCTTGTTGGTGGCAACGTCTTCATCGCAGATTTCCGCAGCTTGCGCATAGGCGGCGGCCACGCGCGCGCCGGGTTTAAGCGGCGCCAGTTTTTCTTGGCAGCGTGCGAGCGCCCAGCGCAGGTTGATCGCCGTTGGCCGCGTTGCGCCGAGTTGGCGTCCCGCATGCGCCAAATTCGCATCGGACGCGGCCGCTCGCATGGCCAGAGCGACACCATAGGAAGCGGCGGCGCCGACCAGCGGCGCGCCGCGCACCAGCATCGCGCGGATCGCATGCGCGACTTCCTCCATGCTGGAGAGCCGCGGCAGATCCAGCGCCCAGGGAAGTTTCGTTTGGTCAATGATCCTAACCGACCAATGGTCGGTTTCATCCACCCAGATGGCGCGAAAGGGGGTGCCGTCTATTTTCATCGCGAATGGTCCTATCGGTCGAAGCAGCCTATCCCACCGGCGGTTTTGACCGGGAAGCGTATTTTAGAGATGTTGGTGCAAAGCGCAAACCAGGGTGAACAGCCGCCGCGCCGTCGGGAAATCGATGATCACCTTGCCGTTGAGGCGTTCCTGCATCAGCGTCGCGCCCTCATTATGCAAGCCGCGCCTGCCCATATCGATTGCCTGGATCTTGGCCTCGCGGCCCTCGGCGATCGCGCCGGCATAGCTGTCCAGCAGCATCTGATAATCTTTCACCAGCATTCTAAACGGGCCCAGCGCCAGCACCACGGCGGAGATGGGTTCGTCCTGGGCATTGCGGATATCGAAAACCAGTCTGCCTTCCTGAATTGAAAGATGCAGGATGCTCTGCACATTTGGATGCGCCGCGGCGGCAAATTGGTTTTCCGCTTCCAGATCCGTCACCGCCTGCGCGCGGTCGGCTTCCTGCAAGGGTGAGAGGCGGTGCAGCGAACCGCCTTCCAGAATGACCCGGGTAAAGCGGCCTTTTGCTGCCGCTTCCTTGCTTGGTTTAGCCATTCGGCTGCTCCCGGTTGTTGTCGAGCTTTAGCAAAATGCCGATCACCGCACCCTTGGCCATCCGCAAGGCGGCCAGGCAGACCAGGACCAGCAGCACTAACAGCAACGCAATTTCGAACGTGCTTGGATGCAGATGCCAGCGAAAACTCAATATGGTGAACAGCCCGACGAAATGCAGCACGACCAGCATCGCGATATAAGGCGGCGTATCATCGGCCGGCATCCGCCCCAAAGGTGCTGCGCAGGCGGCGCAGGTTTCATGCACCTTCAAATAGCCGTTGAATATCGGCGCGTTGCCGCAATGCGGACAGCTTCCGGCAATGCCGCGCCCAATGGTTTTGCCCCAGCCCGGCATCACCCAATCCGAACGCGGCGCCGCGGGCGGCGGCCAGTTCAGTTGTTCTTCTTGAGGTCCAGGCGGGATTAGGCTCAAGCAATAAACTCCTTTTGTCGGCGCCCTATTAGTCACCGCAACGGCGTGAAGTTCAAGTCGCCCCCGGCTGTGACTTCATCCAGCGGCTACATCGGCAACGCTCAACGGTGATGAACTATCCGCAAGGTTAAGAGACTATTTCCAAAGTTCCACGGAGATGCGTTCGCGCGAACGATCGGGCGAACGATCGGGCGAATGGATTGGGCGCCAATCGGCGATTGGCTCCGAATGGCATGTAGTGGCCGCGCCTTGCAGGCCGCGCCGTGCCGGCATCGCGGCGCTGTCAAATTCATTGCGTTCGACTAACGCCCGATGCGGTTTGCAACGGCCAGGCGCAGCGCGAAGTGCAGCCTCTTACGCGCCGGGAGCCACGCGTTACTCGAAAATTCCATTGCTAAAACGGCCGCGCGGATCGGGCAGCGACGCCGGTTATGTGATTTTTTTGCAAATTACAAAAAAAATTGATCGTTTTCATGTCATTCCCGACGCTTTTTGTTGACAGCTTCACTCCAGAAGCGGAATAGCGAATCTTGCGTGCGTCGCGCGATTCGCGCCGCAACCGAATTACAACCGTATCGGTCAAGAGGCCCCGCACGCGATTTAGGAAGGACGGTCATGGACCGTAACGACGAGCTACCCGGTTCTCAGCGCTCGAGCGCTTGCATCGGATCAAGGGATGGACAGAGAAAAGCCGCATTTAAGACGAGGGGTTTGGGCAATGCCGCCCCCGCCCGGTCGAAGCTGATGATGCTTGAACCCTTCCATAGCCGAGCAATGCAGATTGCTGCAAACCGATAGCCGGTACGGCCCCGCCTGTTCTTCTCCACCTCAGCCGAAGGAGTATTCCGCGTGACCATCGAAGAAAAGAACGAAACCCAACGTGCCCAGGCACTGGCTGTCAAAGCCACTGCGAAAAAAACCGCCGCCAAAAAGCCGCCCGCTAGAAAACTGGCTGTCAAAAAACCGGCTGCTAAAAAGCTGGCCGTCAAGAAACCAGCCGTCAAAAAACCGGCCGTGAAAAAACTGGCTGTTAAAAAACCGGTTGCCAAAAAGGCGGCGGTCAAGAAACCCACCGTT
>JAMFRY010000197.1 GCA_026225015.1 Alphaproteobacteria bacterium | reverse complement strand
GGCGCATTAGAAGAACAAGGTGCCCGCGCCCGCCTCTACGCCAACCGAGAACAACGCCACTCGGGCGGATAAGCAGCCAAAGCCGCAGCCTATCGTAGCACCCCCGCCCCCGCCACCCCCTCCGCCGCCGGCACCTGAGCAAAAGCCAACGCTTCCCACACCGCCAGCCCCCCCTCCTCCTCCTCCGCCGCCGGTGGAAACGCCGACTACGACTCCCTTGCCGCCCCCACCGCCGCCGCAGCCGCCGCAGAAGCAAACCTCCACCGCGGTGCAGCCAAAGCTGCCGCTGCCGCCCGTGCAGCAGCCGCCAGCGCCGGCGCAAAGCCCGACGCATCAACAGCACGTGGTGAAAACGCCGGCGCCCTTGAGCCAGAGCGTGCTGAACACGCTGATGAAGCTGCAGGCGCTGCAAAAGCAGCAAACCCCGCCGACCGCTAAATACAATCCCGATCAGGGGGGTGCTCCGAATGGCGGCGGCAGCAATCAGAGCACGGCAAATTCCCGGCTCTCGAGCGCGGATCGCAGTGCCATCGGCAACCATGTGCGGCCCTGCTGGGGCATCGATGCCGGGGCGCCGGGCGTCGCCTCGTTCAGCGTGAATCTGCAGGTGACGACAGACGCCGCCGGCACGGTGCGCGAGGCCGACGTGGCGCCGCAGGATCAGGGCAGACTGAGCGACCCGATCTTCGCCGCCTTTGCCGAACGCGCGAAGGAGGCAGTGCTGAACGTGCAATGCGCAAGCTTGCCGCTGCCTTCCTATATGCTGGGCAGCAACCAGATTTTCATCTTCAATTTCAGCCCCTAAGAGGTTTTGCATGAAGCGTCCATTCACCATGATCCCCCGCCAGAAGCGTCCGGTTCTCTCACGGCGCGGCGTTCTGGGCGTTGGTGCTGCAGGTCTGCTGCTACCAGCTGCGGCGCGGGCCCAAAGTGTGCTGGGCGGTGGTGCTGCGCCGGCCGCGCCGGATCAAGGGCCGCCGATCGCCGTCTCCGGCGCGCAGAACGCCCCGATCCCCATTGCGATTCCGCTATTCACCGATCCAAGCGGCGCACCCTCCGATATCGGCGCCCAGATCACCCAGGTGATCAATGACGATCTCGGCCATTGCGGCCTGTTCCGCTCCATCGACCCCGCGAGCTTCGTGCCCAACTCCATCGCAAACGGAGTCCCGGTCTGGCAGAACTGGAATATTCTGGGCGCGCAGGCGCTTATCACCGGCGATGTCGCCGATCAGGGCGGCGGCCAATTGCGGGTAGAGTTCCGGCTCTGGAGCATCACCCAGCAGAAGCAGGTACAGGGCACCGCTTATACCACCATCAGCACCAACTGGCGCGGCATAGCCCATACCATTAGCGATGTAGTGTATCAGCAGATGATCGGCGAACCCGGCTATTTCTTTTCACGCGTCGCCTATATTTCCATCGCCGGCCCGGTCACCAGCCCGGTGCAGCGCTTGGCGGTGATGGACTATGATGGCGCGAATAATCTTTTCCTCACCGACGGCACCTCCATGGCGCTGACGCCGCAATTCAACCCCACACGCCAGCAACTTGCTTTCGTCAGTTTCCAGGACAATAACGCCAGGGTCTATTTGTTCGACCTGCAAAGCGGCACGCAGCGTCTGGTCGGCAGTTTCGGCGAAATGACGATCGGGCCGCGCTTCTCGCCGGACGGCAATTCGCTGCTGATGTCGGTTTCGCGCAATGGCGGCGCGGCGCTGGTGAAAATGAACGCTTCAGGCGGCGGCATCACGGAGCTGACGGATTACGGCAGTATCAATGTCTCGCCCTGCTACAGCCCGGACGGCACGCAGATCGTGTTCGAATCCGACCGCGACGGCAACCAGCAGCTTTTCGTAATGGCGGCGGATGGCTCCGGCGTGAAACGGATCAGCTTCGGCGACGGCCAATATGCCGAGCCCGCCTGGTCGCCGCGCGGCGATCTGATCGCCTACACCAATTGGGGCAGCGGCGGGTTTTCCATCGGCGTAATGGCGCCCGACGGCTCCGGCGAACGGATCTTGAGCCAGGGCTTTTTGGTGGAGGGCGCCAGCTTCTGCCCGAACGGCAGGGTGATCATGTTCTACCGCCAGACCCCGTCAGCCGGGGGCCATGATTCCCGGCTGGTAACCATCGGGATCGACGGCTTCAACGAACGCCTGGTCGACACCCCGAGCGACGCCTCTGATCCGAGCTGGTCGCCCTTGCTTGGCTAGCGCCCTTCCTTCTCCCTCCCCCTTGCGGGGAGGGCCGGGGTGGGGGTGTTTTTCGATTGCACCGGCCACTGGTTTACCGCCAAACTCGCGCCATGCAGAAGATTTCGTTGGCGCTGTTCGACATGCATGACGTCCTTTGCCGCTACGACCGGAAAAAGCGGCTCGAAGATCTCTCTCGCCTGTCCGGCAAGCCGGCGGAGGAAATCTACGCCGCGATCTGGGATTCCGGTTTTGAAGGCGAGGCGGATGCCGGCAGGCTGGACACTGCCTCCTATCTGGCGGGGTTTGGCGCGCGGCTGGGCTATCCGATAACGCTGCAGGAATGGCTGACCAACCGCAAACTGGCCACCATCCCGATGCCGGAGGTTCTGACCATCCTGGCGGAGGTGAAAACCCGCAACAAGGTGGCGGTGCTGACCAATAACCACATTCTGGTGCGCGAACATCTGAACATGCTGTTTCCGGAGCTTTTTGCGCTGTGCGGCGAACAATCTTATGTGTCCGCGCAATTCGGCGCGGCCAAGCCTGAACCGGAAGTTTACCTGCGCTGCGTGGCGGCGGCCGGGGGCATGCCAGCCGAAACATTGTTCATCGACGATTCCAGGAAGAATGTAGACGGCGCGCTGGCTGCCGGTCTGGCCGGGCATGTGTTCACGGACGCGGCCGCGCTGCGGGCTGCACTGCAAGGTTACGGATTGATTGATCCCAAGCGGGATGGTCTCTGGCCCGCCAAACCCGTCATGCCCCGCGAAGGCGGGGCATCCACGACTTAAGCATGCACCTGCACCTTTTTGAAGAAAAGCCGTGGAAGCCCCGCGGCGGGAACACGCGCCTTCGCGGGCCATGCCGATCGAATCGCCGAGTGTCGGAATGGCCGAAACCTGCGGGCCGGGCTAAGCAGTGCTGATGCGTATCCTGATCTTTGGCGCCACTGGCATGGTTGGCCAGGGCGTGCTGCGAGAATGCCTGGCCGATGCGCGGGTGACAGAAATTGTCTCCATCACCCGCGCGCCGGTGGATAAGCATGATCCGAAACTGACCGAGATTATCCTGCCCGATATGTTCCACATCGGCGAAGTGGCGGGCAGGCTTGCCGGATTCGACGCCTGCTTCTTCTGCCTGGGCGTCTCC
>JAMFRY010000196.1 GCA_026225015.1 Alphaproteobacteria bacterium | reverse complement strand
GTATTTTGCGTTAAGCCGCCCGCCTCGCCACTTCCTCGGGCTGCATCAGCACCAGATCGGCATAGTCGGCGACCAGCGTCTCGGTGATCTTGCCGGGCGTGAAATCCTGCGTGCCGATCTGGCGGACCGGGGTGACTTCGGCGGCCGTGCCGGCCAGGAACGCCTCGGTTGCGGTTGCCATGTCATCCAGCGTGATATGGCGCTCGATCACTTCCAAACCGCGGGCGCGGGCCAGCGCGATCACCGTGCGGCGCGTGATGCCGTCCAGGAAACAGTCCGGAATCGGCGTGTGCAGCTTGCCGTCGATCACGAAGAAGATGTTGGCGCCGGTCGCCTCGCCCACATAGCCGTCCCAGGTGAGCATCAGCGCGTCGGTATATCCCTGCGCCTCGGCCTGGTGCTTGGCGAGCGTGCCGATCATGTACAACCCGGCCGCCTTGGAAGCGGTGGGCGCGGTTTGTGGATGCGGGCGGCGCCAGTCTGCCAAAGCAAGCCGGACCCCCTTCATGCGGTCCGCCCCGAACAGATTGGGCCAGGACCAGCAGGCAATCGCAAGATGGATCTTGGTAAGCTGCGCGGAGACCGCCAGTTGCTCGGAGCCGCGATAGGCTATCGGGCGGATATAGGCGTCGACAAGGTTGTTGGCCTTCAACACCGCGTTGCAGGCGGCATTTATTTGCGCAGCGGATTGCGGTATATCAAATCCAAGCAGCTTCGCCGAGTTTATCAAGCGTTCGGTATGGGCCTCAAGCTTGAAAATATTCCCGGAATACGCCCGTTCGCCCTCGAAAACCGCAGAGCCGTAATGCAGCCCATGGGTCAGAACATGCAGCTTGGCGTCGCGCCATGCCACCATTTCGCCATCAAACCAGATTATGCCGTCGCGATCGTCGAACGGGATTAGGGCCATGCGCTGCAATCTCCAAACAGAAGCCGGGATTTCAAGCCGGCACGAAACCTCTCATAAGATAAAAAGCGCTTGCATATAAGTCAGTATTACTGCCATATTGCCGCCTAGAAACCTGAGAAGATTAAGAGCCTGCCATGCAACATGTTCCATCCCCAGCCCCGCTATCCTCAAGTGCCGATCTTCTTACAGCGGCCAGCCATAGCCCGCCGGTTGCCGGACTGTTGTTCCTGCGCGAGGAAGAGTTTCGCATCGCGCAGGACATGCTGTTTTTTGCGTTTCGCGATCTGAACGCGGCGCCCGATGCAATCCTGCACGAGCTAGGCTTCGGCAGGGCGCATCACCGCGCTTTGCACTGGATCGGCCGCCTGCCCGATTTAAAAGTGGGGGAATTGCTGCAAATTCTGGGCATTACCAAGCAAAGCCTGGCGCGCGTGCTGGGGCCGTTGATTCGGCAGGGCTTTGTGGAGCAAGGCAAAGGCAAGACAGACCGGCGCCAGCGGCTGCTGACTCTCACCGAGAAAGGCGCGGCGCTGGAACGGAAATTATTCGAATGTTCCCGCGAGCGGCTGGCCGCGGCGTATCGAGACGCCGGCGGCCAGGCCGTGGATGGTTTCCGGAAGGTCTTGCGCGGCATGACCTCGGACCAGGGCCGCAAATATCTCGATGCCGCCGAGGCGGGACGCCATCAACGGGTACGCGCGTTCTAGAAAATGATGGGTAGCGCTGCGCTCCCCTCCGGAGCCATTCCAACAAAGCTTCGCTTTGCTGGAACCTTTGGCTCCTCCGCCCATCCTACGACTGCTGTTTTGTGCCATAACCATGGCTGAATGAGTTCCGATCCGGCGCATATCCTGATTGTTGACGACGACGCGCGGCTGCGCGGGCTGTTGAGCCGGTATCTCGGCGAGCAGGGTTATCGCATTACCACGGCTGAAAATGCCGCCGAGGCCAAGGACAAATTGCGGTTCCTGGATTTCGACCTGATGGTGCTGGATGTGATGATGCCGGGCCAGAATGGGCTTGCCTTCACCGAGGAGCTGCGCAGCGACCGCACGCCGGCCATGCCAATCCTTTTGCTTACCGCGCGCGGCGCGCCGGAGGATATCGTTGCCGGCTTCGAGGCGGGCGCCGATGACTACCTGGGCAAGCCCTTCGACCCCAGGGTGCTGCTGGCGCGCGTCCGGGCCATGCTGCGCCGGGTGGCGCCGCCGCAAACCGCCGCCGGGCCCCTGCAACTCGGCGAGGCAAGTTTCGATCCGGAGCGCGCGGAACTCATCACCCCCAACAGCCGCATCCGGCTCACCGGCGCCGAACTCGCACTCCTGCTGGCCCTTGCCGCCCGGCCGCATGAAATTCTAAGCCGCGAATACTTGGCCGCGGCCTTGGAAATGGATGAGACAAACGAGCGCGCGATTGACGTGCAGGTGACCCGGCTGCGGCGCAAGATCGAACCAGACCCGCGCGAGCCGAGATTTTTGCACACGGTGCGGGGCAAGGGCTACGTGCTGAAGCCGGGCGCATGAAGCCGCCTCACATAAGCAACCGGCCATGAAGTTCAGACAATGAAGTTCAGACGATGAAATTCAGGCCGGGCGGGATTTCGCTGGATTACCTGTTTCGCAAAATCCTGCCACGCGGCCTGTTCGGCAGATCGCTGCTCACCGTGCTGATCCCGTTGGTCCTGCTACAGGCGGTGGCGTTGGATATTTTTTACGGCAGCCATTTGCACGAACTCTCCCGCCGCCTGGCGGAGGCGGTAGCGGGCGAAGTCGCCTTTGAAGTGGATGCGATCGACCGGGCGCCCGCTTCGCGTGCTCTGGTGTTTCAGGAGGCCAACAAGCATTTCGATTTCCGGTCGGAATTTCTGCGCAACCAGGTGTTGCGGCATCTGCCGCCCGCGGATGCGCCCGGGCCGGTGGATCAGGACTTGGCGGGCAGCCTCGCCACGCATCTACACCGGCCCTTCAACGTCGCCTGGTATACCGCCCCGGATTATATTCGCGTCAACGTACAGATGGTGGATGGCGTGCTGAGCATGGAGGTGCCGCGCAAGCATCTTTATGTGGGTACGCTGTACACTTTTGTGGTCTGGCTGATCGGTGCCGCGCTCGTCCTCTCCGGCATTTCCGCTTTGTTCCTGCGCACCCAGGTGCGGGGTATCAGGCGGCTGGCGGTTGCCGCCGAAGCCTTCGGCATGGGCCGCGATCCGGGGCCCATCCGCCCGGAAGGCGCCGTCGAGGTGCGGCGCGCGGCCACCGCCTTCAACCGCATGCAGGAGCGGCTGCGGCGTTTCCTGGCGCAGCGCACCACCATGCTGGCTGGCGTGTCGCATGATTTGCGAACCCCCCTCACCCGGCTGCGCCTGACGCTCGCCATGCTGCCGGACATCCCGCCATCCGACCTGGCCGAAATGACGAATGATATTGAAGAGATGGAAAAGCTGATCGGCATCTACCTGGCCTTTGCGCGGGGTGAGGGTAACGAAGGCGCCCAACCTTCCGACCTCGCGATCTTGCTGGACGAAGTGGCAAGCGCCGCACGGCGCACCGGCGCGCAGATAACCTGCAACATCCCTGCCAGCCTGTTTGTGACGCTGCGCCCGGAAGCCATGCGCCGCGCCATTGCCAATCTGCTCGATAATGCAAGGCGACACGCAACGAATGTCATGCTCTCGGCCTTGCAGGTCGGCGAGCGGAACGTTCACATCGTGATCGATGATGACGGCCCAGGTATCCCCTTGAGTCAGCGGGAAACCCTGTTCCGGCCGTTTGAGACCTCCTCGCCCGGCGGCACCGGGCTGGGGCTTGCCATCGCCCGCGATATCATCGGCGCGCATGGCGGCAAAATCATCCTCGCCGACAGCCCGATGGGCGGCTTGCGGGCGATCATCGAATTGCCCGCCTGAGTTGTTCTCCACCGCTTATCCCCAGCCATCACAAAGCGCGCCAAACGCACCAACGAGACCCAAATAAGATATGGTTTCTATATAGTTAACAGCTTTGGTAAACCTTGCCTAAGAAGCTGAGCGCGCACTAGCACACAGAATTATCCACAGATGTTTCGTAATAGATGCGCTCAAGCGCCGCCAGCAATCCACGATCATCTTCCGTGTTCGTGATCGGCTGGTGCAGCGTGACCGAAATGGTGCCCGGAAATTTCTTGAAGGATTTTCTGCCCCAGAAGCGCCCGGAATTGGTCGAAGCCGGGATCACGGCAAGTTTCAGGACCCGGGCCAACGCAAGCACGCCCGGCTGCACCGTGCCGCGCTCTCCGGCGGGAACCCGCGTGCCCTCCGGGAAGATCACGATCTGCCGGCCAAGCGCGATGGCGGCGCGGCATTCGGCCAGCATACGGCGCAATGCCGGCGCACCGCCGTCGCGGTCAACGGCGATAAAACCAGAAGCCGGCAGCAACGGGCCGAAAATCGGGATTTTGGTCAATTCCTGTTTCAGCACATAGGCCGGGCCGGGCAGCACGGTGAGCCAGAACAAGGTGTCGAAGGCGGATTGATGCTGGGCGGCGATCAGCGCCGGCCCCCCCGCCGGCAAAAATTGCGCGCCGTGCAATTCCACGCCGATATTGCAGCACGCCTTCAGCGCGCGCAGGGTGAAGCGTGCCCAAATCTGGCCCATCCGCAGGGCATACGCGTTTTCCTTCAAGCGCGAGGTCAACCGCGCCCAGAGCGAGAACCCGAAACAAGCGCCGAACATGATGGCGTTGAAGGCCGCCGAGCGGAGAAACAGCATCATTGCGATGCGCCCAGATCGTCGGCGGCGAAGTCGAACAGGAAGCTGCGGACGGCGAGATATTTGCTGTATTCCACGGCGAGCAGCCGCAAAGTGGGCAGGCCGAACAAATGCGAAATGGCCGGCGGCCGCACCGGTACCTCGTAGAGCGTCGCCGCCGGCAGGCAGCGCCTGATCTCCAATATCGCGCGCGGCATGTGGTAATCGGCGGTGACGATGATCAGCGACTTCATGTGCCGCGCTTTTGCCCAGGCGGCGGTTTCGGCGGCATTGCCGCGGGTGGAAAGGGCGAAATGGCCAACCGTGATTGCGCCGGCATAGCGCGTCGCGGCGGCTGCATCATCGGCGGTGAAGTCGCCAAGATGTGTGCCCCTGCCAGCGCCCGAGATCAGCAAGGCCGGCGCGGCGCGCTCCGCCAGCAAGGCCAAGGCAGCACTCACCCTGCCATCGCCACCGGTAAGCGCCACAATTCCGTCGGCGCGCGGGATCGGGTTGGGCGGCGCTGCCGACCAAGTCACCACCAGAAAAACGAGAAACCCCGCGGCCCACGCCCAGGCCAGCACCGCCACGGCGGTGATCAGCCAACCAAGGCCGCGGAACCGGTGTTTTCTGAAGCGGTGGCGTCTTGCCAAGCGGCGAGCGGGCATCAGGCAAGCCGCCGCAGCCAGCCGCGCACTGTCACCTGCGCCGTCACCCAGCCGATCAGGGCCGCGATCATGGGTAGTGCCGGCAGGGCGGCCCAAAGTGGCAAAGGCAAAGCCCAACTTGTGCGTTGCGGCAAAATCCCGGCAAAGGGTGCTGCAAGGCGCGCCAGCCAGAACAAGGCCGGCAAGGCGGCAAGCGCCCCAATGGCCGCGCCCATCGCCGAGGCCCAGGTGGCGCGGGTGGCGAAACGATTGGCAATGTCGGAATCAAACGCGCCGAGACCGTGGATGATCTCGATTGTCTCCCGCCGCTGCGCGAGTCCGGCGCGGGTGGCAACCGAGATGACCGCGGCGGCAACAAACGCGACAATCGCCAGCACCGAGACCGCCGAGGCCTGAAGGCTGCCAGTCAGCGCGGCGACGCGAGATGCCCAGGCTGCGCCGGTGGTGGCCAACGTGCCGGGCGCGGCCGCATCCAGCGCCGCTTGCAGCACGCCGGCAGGTTCCGGCTGAGGCGGCCCCACTTCATTCCAGCTGCCGGTAATGACGGCAGGGACCGGCAAGTTGAGTTGCGCCGTATCCTCGCCCAGCCAGGGTTTCAAAAGATCGTTCATCGCATCGGCGCTTAAGCGGGTAGGGTCACTAACATTCGGACTGGCTTTTAGAATAGCCAGCACGGCTTGCAACCGGCTGCCCGTGCCATTGCCTGGGTAAGCTGGCGCCGACGGATCGGGGACCTGGACCGTCAGCGCGGCGCCGGCATCGCCTTGCCACTGCCGGGCCAGGGTTGCGGCAGCCATGCTGCCGGCGATTGCAAGTGCTGCCAGAAAACTCATGGCGCCAACCAGGCTGGGCAGCAGCCGGTCCGGCATCGCCGAGCGCAGTCCCAGCAAATCCACGTTCCGGCCACGCTTAAGCGCCATCCTGCACCAGCCGGCCATGCGCGATCTGAAGCCGCGGCGCTGGGTACTCCTTTACCAGAGCGAGATTATGGGTGGCGATGACCACCGTGGTCCCCATCCGGTTCAACGCCGTGATCAGCAGCATCAGCCGGTGCGCCT
>JAMFRY010000195.1 GCA_026225015.1 Alphaproteobacteria bacterium | reverse complement strand
GTTCGGCTATATCGCCTACCCGCCGCGTGAAGACGGCAAGGCGCTGAATGAAGGGTATGTGTTCAAGGACGGAAAATACTATCCAGCAAGGGCAGTGGAAATTCCGTGGCTGCGGCGGATTGTACCGGCGGGCGACGATGTTTCGCTGGCGCTGGAGTCCGAGCTTGGAATCACGCGCATTGGCGGAGCCACAGCGCTTTCCACCTTCCGCGTCGGCAATAAGGATATAGGCGGGTTGAATCTGCACCAAGGCGGGGTGCGTTATGTCTGGGAGGATCAAGTTGCCTATGGCATGATCGAACGCTCGAGCCACGAAAGTCTGACCACCATTGAGTGCTGAATGACGGCAGCGCCGAACTCGGGAAGTTTTCACTCCGCCATTGCCGATTGCAGTCTCGCAATATCCAGCGCCAGCTCCGTCCGCGTCTGCACCAGGTTCAGCGCCTGCCGGCTCGCGGTGGTCTGCGCCGTCAGCACGGTCGTATAGTCCACCGCGCCCAGGGCGAATTGTTGTTGCGACAGTTGATAGGCCTGATTGGAAGTGCGTTCCGCCGCCTCGGCCCGGTTCAGCGCCGCTTCGTCATTCTGCGTCGCTTGCAGCGCGTCGGCGGCCTCGCCGAAGGCATTCAGCACCGCGCCCCGATAGGCGCCAAGCGCCGCCGCAAGCTGGGCTTGCGCCAAATATTTGCGGGCATGCAGCACGCCGCCATCGTAAAGCGGCGCCAGCAAATTCGCGGCGAGCTGCCAAAGCCCCGCATTGGTTTGAAACAGCGTGCTTACAGTCGCCGAGGCATAGCCCCCTTGCGCGGATAATGTCAGGTCCGGATATAGATGCGCGATCGCCACCCCAAGCGCTGCATTCTGTGCCGCCACAACGGCCCTGGCCGCGCGCAAATCCGGCCGGCCAGCCAGATAGGCGGATGGCAGCGCAACCGGTATATTCGCGGGCATCGCCAAGGCATCGAGCTTCACCCCGCCATCCGTCAAATCCGCCGGCAGTTGTCCGGTCAGCACCGCCACCCGGTCATGCATTGTCTCGGCGTTCGTGAGTAGCGGATACAAGGTCGCCTGGGTCGCTTCAATCTGGCTCTGCTGCTGCAACACATTCAGTTTCGGAATCGCGCCATCCGCATAATCGCCGTTCAAGAGATTGAGAAGATTCTGCTCCACCGCGATGATATTCTGTGTTGTCGCAATCTGCGCCTCGTAGCCGGCTTCGCTGATCGCGGCACTCACGACATTGCCGCACAGGCTCTGCCGCGCCGCGTCCAGCTGCGCCAGGCCGTATGCCACCTGCGCGGCGGAATTCTCAAAGGTGTAGCGCCGCGCCCCGAACAAACCGGGATCGTAGCTGATCGTGCCGGTCAAGCTCAAAATGGTATAAGGCGGAAATCCGTTCGGCCCGGCGGGATAGGCGGCGCGGGCCACATTCGGGTTTAGACCAATCTGCGGCAGGAACGCGCCATTGGCCGCAGCGCCGTTGGCCAGGGCCTGGTTCAAATTCGCATTCGCCTGTGCCAGAGTCGGGCTCGCCTGCAATCCAAGTGCTACCAGCGCATCCAAGGCCGGGTTGCCGTAAATCTTCCACCAGTCCTGCCCGACCGGCCGGTTCACGAACAGATTGTCATCCACCGGCTTGTTCACAAAGGCATCCGCCTGCACTCGTTGATCCGGCGAAGCCAACGGCGGCGCGCAACTGCTTAGAAGAAGTAGGATGGGCAGAGCGAAGCGAAGCCCATCACCCTTCGCCGGAACGTGATGGGCTTCGCTTCGCTCAACCCATCCTACGAAACTACCCATGCCGCCGGCCATGCAGCAGGCAATACATCGCCGGCACCGCGAACAAAGAGAGCAGAAACCCGCTCGCCATACCGGTTGCCAGAACTGCTCCTAGATCGTAACGAATTACCGCCTGCGGACCGCTCGCCAGCACCAATGGCGCTGCGCCGCCGATCAGCGCCAGAGTAATCATCAATATCGGCCGAAAGCGCAGCCTGGCCGCACGTAGCGCCGAACCTTGGGTGGACATATCCAGCCCGCGCCCTTCATGTGCCACCTGCACAAATAATATCCCCTGCCGCGCGATCAACCCCCACACCGTCAGCAGCGCGATTTCCGTTACGATATTGATCGTCGCCCCGCCGCAAACAAACAGCAGCAGCGGCCCCAGGCTTGCCAGTGGCACGGTCGTTATAACCACGAAGGGATCGCGCAGGCTGCGGAACTGCGCGGCCAGCAGAAAAAACAAACCCGGCAGACCCAGCGCAAAGAGTTTTGAATTCTGCCTCTGCGAATCCTTAAAAATTTCGGACGGCCCGCTCAGCTCGAAGCTGACATCACGCACATTGAGCTCCTTGAATTCCTGCCGCAATTCATCCAAGACGGTCGAGAGCGAAACGCCCAGCGTTTGCTGCGCCTGGATATTCACGCTCGGCAGCCCTTGCCAGGAGCCCAGCGCATCCGGCATTTCCCTGGTGCCGATATGCACCACTGTTCCCAGCGGCACCGCGGCGCCGGAGGCGGTTTTCACCGGCACCTCCGTGACCATCTGCACCCCGCCGGTGGAGGGCATGTCCGCCACCACATCCATCGTGGCGTTATCAATGCTCACCTGACCCAGATTCCCGCCGGACAAGGCGCCATTGATTGCCGCCCCTATCGCCGCGTCGGAAATACCCAGTGTCGCCGCCAGAGGCCGGTTGATATCCAGCGTATATTGCCATTGCGGCTTACCGGGCTGGATCATCGCGAAATCGAACTTTCCGCTCGCATAGGCGGCATTCTGGATTTTTGTAGCCATATCCAATAGCTTCGAATAATCCACCTGGCCGGAGAGATTGATCGATACCGGCAGGTCCCCCATCCCCGGCATGCCGTTCTCTTGGGCGACATAGGCGGAAAGCCCGTCCATCTGGCCCAGAGCCGCTGTCAACTTGATCACCGCCTGATGTGCCGCCTCCGGCGTATCGTAGGTATAACCGCCAAAGATCGCGTGGTTCTGCTCGGAAGCCACCAGCCAATCCGGCTCGTCCGGGATTGTTTTGTGCATCACGGTTTCCATTTCCGCCGCCTGCGCCAGCATGTAATGCATGGATACGCCGTCCGGCGCGTTGGCGTAGATGTCATCGTTCAACCCGTCAGCGGCCGGCACCAGATTCTGCGGCGCGATCTGAAACAGCAAAATGCAGCCAACCACCACCGCGAGCTCACCCAGCGCGATCAACGGACTGAATCGCAAAGCCCGGGTCAGCATCCGCACATAGAGTTCACGAAGCCTGTCGATCAGAGTTGCGCGGTCGCGATGCTTGTAGGTTTTGCTCGCCCACATCGCCATATAGGGCACGATCGTCAGGGCAATGACCAGCGAGAGCAGAAACGCCGAAATTAGGACAAGAGCAAACGGCCGGAACAACGCCGCGGTCAGGCCGCTCAAAAATCCCAACGGCAGAAACGCCACCACCAAAGTTGATGAGATCGCCGCCAGCACCGGCGCCAGCCGGGCGATGCTGGTCGCCGCCGCATCCAGCGGCGCCTGGCCCTCCTGCACCCGGCGGAACACATCCTCCACCACCACGATGGCGTCATCCACCACCAACCCCACCGCCAGAACCAGCGCGATGATGGTGAACAGGTTCAGCGTCTGCCCGGTGATCTGCATCACGATCGCAGCCCCCAGCAGTGAGAGCAGGATCGCCACGAACGGCGCTGCCGCCGCCCGCATGGTGCCGAGCGAAAGCCGCACGATCGCGCCCACCAGCAGGATCGTGATCACCAGCGTAATCGCCAAATCGGTCAATGACTGCACCACACTGGTCGATTCATCATAGGTCACGAGAATCTTCAGGCCCGGCGGCAGCATCGGCCGCATCGCATCCACCATCGCCCGCACATGGGCGGCCACATCGATGATATTGCCATCCGGGGCGATGCCGGCGGCGACGTACACGGCGGGCGCACGATCCCACCAGGCGGTATCCGCGCCATCGGGAAATCCGATCCGCGCCTGTGCCACGCTTTGCAGCGGGACCTCCACGCCGCCACGGCTCGCCACCGGCAGCGTGTCAAAATCCGCCGGGGTGTTGAGCCCCGGCCGCGCATCGATCGGCATCGCCGCGGCGCTGTCGCGCAGCGTGCCGGCGGCATTCACCGTGCTCGCTTGCGTCAGCGCTTGCGCCACGTCCTCCGGCGTCACCCCCAGCGCCTGCATCCGTGCCGGGTCCATGCGAACCCGCAAGGAGGGACTGCCGGAATAAAGCCAGACCGGCCCTATCCCCGGAACGGTTTCAAAGCGCGGAATCAGATTCGTCTTGGTATAGGAGGTCACCTCCGCCATCGAGAGCGTCGGCGGGAACAGGATGGTAATGTTGAGTTCCTGGTTGGCATTGTTGTCACCGACCAGTTTCAGCGCCGGCGCCAATGTTTCCGGCGGCAATTCGCTGCGCTCGGCATTCACCGCCGCCAAAGCCTCGGCGAACACGGTATTCGGATCGGCGCCATCGGCCAGAAAGGCGTTGATGTCGGAATTGCCCGGCATCGTCGAACCGGTGACGTATTTCACCCCAACCAGGGCAGAAATCGCCGATTCCAGCGGCAGCGTGACGAACTTGTCGATGGTCTGTGCATCGGCGCCGGGAAAATTGGTGGAAATATCGATCATGCGGTACGGGATGATCGGGCTGGACCGCACCGGCAGGCTCGCCACTGCTGCGAGACCAAACAGCGCAACTGCGGCGCCCGCCAGCCCGATCAGCACCGGATGGCGCAGCAGCGACGCCCAGATATTCACGGCACGCTGTTCATGGGGGCCAGCAGCGTCACGTTGGCGCCATCGCTGAGCCTGAAGCCGCCTGCCGCCACCACGTTCTCGCCGGCCTTGAGCCCGTTCACGCCGATCACGGCAGCATCGCCCGATTGCGCGAATTCCTGAACATACACGGCGCGCGCGGTAAACTGCCCGTTGGCGCCGCCATCCAGCACGTAGATGAAGCGGCCCAGCGTGTCGTCATTCAGCGCCGTGGCCGGCAGGATGAACGCTGGCTCGGGCGCACCGGTCTGCAAGGTGACGATGCCAGCCATTCCCGGCAACAACCCCGGCGCGGCGCCGCTTAACCTACCCTCCACATCGCGCGCATCGGTCGCGCTGTTCAATTGCGGGCTAAGCGCGGTGATCCCGCCGCCGAACGTGCCAGCGCCCGCCGGCAATGCAGCAACTGTCAAGCTGAACCCATCGCCGGGCTGCAAATCCCCCGCTTCGGTCTGCGGCACCGAGAACAGCACGCGCAACGGCCCGGATTGCGTCAGCTGCGCCACGGACTGCCCGGGCTGCACGTAATCGCCCTCGGAGATTTTGCGAATGCCGAGGGTCCCATCGAACGGTGCGGTGATATTCAATTGCGCCAACGTCGCTGTATCCAGCTTCACCTGCGCCGTGGCCTCCGCCAGATCGGCCTGCGCCTGTTCGAACTGCGCTTCGCTCGCGCCGGCAATTTTGAGCAATTTCACATCCCGCGCCAAAGCCCGCTTTGCCTGGTCCAGCCTTGCCTGATCCAGCGCCAATTGCGCTTGTTCCGGCCCATCATCGAGTTTCACCAGCACCGTACCGGCCGCCACCCGCTCGCCGGACGAATACGGCACCGCAACAACCTGACCCGCAAGCTGCGCCGCCAATTGCGCGTTCTGCTCCGCATCCACCATCGCCGGTACCTGCTCGGTGACCCGCCATGTCGTTGCCCGCAGAGACGCCGCATGCACAGCGGGAAGACCATCGCTCTGGCCATAAGCCAAACCGCCGATCATCATCTGCAGCACCGCCAACATGCCAGCACGGTTGCGTAAAATCCTTTGTCTCCCAGACGATCTGCGTAGTTTTCGTATGATGGGTTGAGCGCAGCGAAGCCCATCGCCGTTCAGGAAAGTGATGGGCTTCGCTTGCGCTCACCCTCCGGAGCCTTTCCAACCAAGCTTCGTTTTGCTGGAACCTTTGGCTCCTCCGCCCATCCTACATGCTACTGATTCTTCGTTGCAATCCCAATATCCGTAATCCCATCCTTGCGCACGATGTCCATCACATCCATCAATTGCTGCAGCTTGGTGCCTTTGTCGCCCGCCACGATCACATCCGTATCATGGCTGCTCTTCACCTGTTGCAGATAGGTGGAGAGCTCGTCCGGAGACATCACCTGGTCCTTCACATGCAGCACGCCCTGCGCGTCGATGATAATCACCACCTGCGTATGCGGCAGTTGCTGCGCGGTGGAGGCGCCAGGCAGCGACAAGGTCACGCCGGAATCCGGGATCATCCGCAGCACGATCATGACGAAAAACACCAGAAGGAACATCATGATGTCGATCATCGGAACGATTTCCAGCCTGGGGCGGTTGGCCTCCATCAAGTCGCGGCGTTTGCGCATTGGTTACGCCTCCGCCGCGGTCAGCCGCGATCCGGCCGGCAGTTTGGCACCGCGGGAGAGTTCTCCCGCGCTGTTCAGGCCCTTGCCATGAACGCGGTTTATCAGGATCAGCTTGATCAGCTCCAGCTGATGCATGATCTGCCGGGTGAGCGAATTGAAGTAATTCACGAAGTAAACCGCGATAATGGCGATCAGCAGACCAGCGCCAGTGGAGATCAGCGCATCGGCGATCCCGCCCGTCACCTTGGAAGGACCGCCATTGGCCGAGAGCACGTTGAACGCCTGGATCATGCCGATGATCGTTCCGAACAGCCCAAGCAGCGGCGCGATGGTTACCGAGGTGTCCAGAATCCAGAGCCCCCGATTGATCTTTGGCATCGCATTCAGCACCTCCTCCTCCAGATGGCTCTCCATCTCCTCAGCACTTTCGCCGCGCGAGGCGATCGCGGTGTTGATCAGATGCCCTTGCAGGGTGTCAGCGGATTGGTCCGCCACTGCATGCAGCCCATGGATGTTCTGGTAAGGCACCTGGCGCAGCCGGTCATGCACATCGCGGCCCTGCCGCAGGATGCGTTTTAAAAACCATAGCCGCTCGATCGAAACCGCCAGCGTGATGATCAGCAGGATCGGCATGATTGCCAGCAATCCGCCGGTCAGGACGACCAGCCGTATGATTTCGCTCATTCTAACTCTCCTTCACTTAAATTGCGCTGCCGGTGACATTTTGCTGCGGCAACCTGTAGTCACGGTTCGATGCGCGTAGCTGCGGCGCCGCATCCACCAGCGCCTTGGTATAGTCGTTTTGCGGGGCGGTGATGATGGCGCCGGAATCGTTCACTTCGACAACCTGGCCCGCCTTCAGCACCACGATCCGGTCAGCCATGTAGCTGACCACCGCAAAGTCATGGCTGATGAGAATATAGGAGAGCCCGCCTTCAATGGCGAGGTCCTTAAGAAGGTTTAGCAGCATTGCCTGGGTGGAAACATCCAAGGCGGAGGTGGGTTCATCCAGCACGATGATTTCCGGCTCCGCCGCCAGCGCCCTGGCGATGGCGATCCGCTGCGCCTGCCCGCCGGAGACATCGCCCGGCAGAAGCTCACCGATTTCCGGGTTCAACCCAACGCGGCCGAGCAGATTCGCCACAAGCTGCTTAATCGGCGCCAATCCGGATGCGCCTACCATCCGGATAGGCTCGGCAATGATGTCCTTGATGCGCATCCTGGGGTTCAGCGATTCCCTGGGGTCCTGGAACACCACCTGGATGCGCCGCCGCTGCACCCGCTTCTCGGCCCGGCCCAGTTTGGAAAACTCCTTGCCATCCAAAGCGATATTTCCGTCATAGCCGATCATCTGCAGCACCGCACGGCCCAAAGTGGACTTGCCGGAGCCGCTCTCGCCCACCACGCCCAGGCACTCGCCCTGGCCGAGGGTCAGCGTAATTTCTTGCAGCGCCTTGAATTTTTTACCCCGGCTGAACAATCCGCCGCCAGCCGCATAATTCACCGCCAGATGCGTTATTTCGAGCTGCGGCTTGCGGGAAATCGGTGGTCCCTTTTCAACGATTGCAAAGATATCGGGCCTGGAATTGACGGGCAACGGGAAAAGACAAGCCGCCGCTGTGCCGCCATTACTGTCCGGCGGCGGGAGCAGAACTTCGCAATCCGGCTGGCGATAGTCGCAACGCGGCGCGAAGCGGCAGCCCGGCGGCCGGCTTTCCGGCTCCGGCAAATTGCCCGGAATATTCTGCAACCTTGCCTGGCCCACCCGCGCCACCGAGCCCAGCAGCGCCTCGCTATACGGGTGCCTGGGATGGCCGAAGAACGCCGACGCCTTCCCCCATTCCACGCTGCGCCCGGCATAGAGCACGTGGATCGCATCGGCATGTTCTTCCACCACCGAAAGATCATGGGTGACGAACAGCACGCCCATATCATGCTCGCGCCGCAGCCTCGCAATCAACGCCATGATCTGGCGCGCCACCAGTGGGTCGAGCCCGGTGGTGGGCTCATCGGCGATCAGCAATTTCGGCGAGCAGGCCAGCGACATCGCGATCATCACACGCTGGCGCATGCCGCCGGAGAACTGGTGCGGATAGTCATCCAGCCGGCTCGCCGGATTCGGAATGCCAACCTCTCCAAGCAATTCCAGCGCCCTGGCGCGCGCGGCCTTCGAGCTGCCGCCGTTATGGACACGCCACGCTTCCTCGATCTGCAGGCTCACCGTGCGCGAAGGATTCAGCGCCGCCAGCGGGTTCTGGAACACCATGCCCAAATCGCGGCCCCGCAGCTTGCGCATCCCGGCCTCATCGCGGCGCAAAATATTTTCGTCCCGCAGCCAGATACCGCCGGAAACTTTTGCTCCTTTCGGCAGCAGTCGCATCACGCTCAGCGCCGCGATGGTTTTGCCGGAACCGCTTTCGCCCACCAGCGCCAGCATCTCGCCGCGATTTACCGACAGATTCAATTCATCCAGGATCGCCACATTGCCGCGCCCGCGGGTCAAGGAGACAGACAGGTTTTCCAACCGGAGCACGGCGCTCATCGCCGGTTGCCCCAGCGGAGCAAAAGCCCCTGCCCGGTGAGCGAGGCCGCCAGCAGAGCCGCGAACACCACGATGCCCGGCGGCAGGATCATCCACCACGGATCGAGCGCGATGATATCCAGCCCGGTTTCCAGCAGGCTGCCCCAGCTCACCTGCGGGGGCTGCACGCCAAGGCCGAGAAAACTTAAAGCAGAGAGCGCAAAAATCGCATCCCCCACCATGAATGTGCCGTTCACCACCAATATCGGCGCCATCACCCGCAGCAGATGCACGCGCGCAATGTAGAAACGCGAGGCGCCCAGCTGCTCGGTCGCCAGCACAAAGTCGCGGCCCTTCTGCGCCATCGTCTCATTGCGCACCAGCCGCGCCAGCGAGGGCCAGGAGATGAAACCCAGCAGGAGAATAAGACTGGTATTGGTCAACGTCACCAAGGACGCGAAGAACAGCAGGATGATCAAACTCGGCAGCGCCAGCACCGCATCCAAAAGCCGCATCAACAACCGGTCCAGCCAGGCCGGCCCCAGCCCGGAGGCCAGCCCGTAGGCCACGCCAACCACAAAGGCGAGAACGGCGGAGGGCAGCGAGACGATCAGCGTCGCCAGCCCGCCGGAGAGCAGCAGCGCCAACTCATCGCGCCCCAGCTCATCCGTGCCGAGCGGAAACAACCGGCTCGGGCCCTCCAGCGCATGATCCGGGTGAATGGCGAACGGGTCCACCGGATAGATAAAGGGGGCCACGAACCCCAGAAACAGCACGATTGCGCTCAAACTTAGGCCGATAATCAGCGTGGAGCGGTCGGATGCCCAGTCGAAGAGCCGCCCCATGCGCGCCGAGGGCATGCCGGGCTGGGCTACTGCTTTGGTCATCAATTGATCACTCATAGCTTGCCCTCGGGTCCAACATTCCGTTCACCAGATCGGCCAGCAGATTGCCCAATACCGTAAGAATGCCGATGATCAGCACGATTGCAATCAATATCGGATAATCCTGCGACAGTGCCGACCGCCACATCAGCCAGCCCAGCCCGGGATAGTTGAACACCGATTCTACGATCACGCCGCCAGTAAAGATGTACGGGAAGGAGAGGCCCAGGATCGTCACCAGCGGCCGCAGCGCATTGCGCATCACGTGCCGGATCAGAATGGTGGGAAAAGTCACGCCTTTCGCGGCGGCGGTGCGGACATAATCCTTGCCCAACTCCTCATGCACCGCCTCGCCGAAATAGCGCGAGAGCGAACACACCGTCAGCAGCGTGACTGTGGCTACCGGCAAGACCAGATGCGCGGCGTAGCTGCCGATGCCCGGATTGGCCAGCCGCAGATCCACGATCCCATTTGCCGGCAGGATTTTCAGGCCCACGGCGAACCACAGCACCAGCATGGCGGCGACGAAAAACGGCGGCAGCGCATAGAATCCAAGCTGAAATGCGCCGATCAGCTTCGCCGGCCAGCGCCCATAATACACGCCCTGGATCAGCCCGAGGATGACCGAAAGCACCGTGCTCACCACGATCGACACCGTATAGAACACCAGCGTGTTGATTTCGTACTGCCAGAGCAGCGATCCCACCGGCCGGCTGATCAGATAGGAATAGCCAAGCTGCCCATGCAGCAAATGCCACCACCATAGGAAATATTGCTGCCAGATGGGAACGTTCAGCCCCAGCCTGGCATTCACCTCCGCGACAGATGCCGCCGTCGCCTTCTGGCCCAGAATGGAATAGGCCGGGCCGCCGGGTGTCAGATGCACCATGAAAAACACCAGGGTCACCAGGATGACGATGGAAAGGGTAGAGGAGGCCAGGCGGGATGCCATCATCCGGATCATGATTTGTCCCCCATCGGCGCGGTGCAGTAAAGCGCATCCGGCGAGTAATCCGTAAATGGATTTAGGAAATCTCCCATCCCATGCAGCCGGTCATTTACCAATATCGTTGGACGCGTGCGCGGTGTGCCGAAAATTACCGGCTGCTGCGCGCTGAGATAGGTTTCATAATCGTAGAGATGTTGAAGCCCCGGTTCATCCGTGCTGGCCTTGATCAGCGCATCCATTTTCGGGTCGGAATACCCCCCCCGATTCTGAAAAGCCCCGGTTGCAAATTGAGCTTCTCCACTAGGATACGGATTGGCACCCTGTCCAACACCGGTCGCCTCCCAGCCGGTTGCTGGCCCGTTCATCAGTGCCAGGAGCTGATTGAACTCAACCAGGCGAAGTTTCATCTCGATGCCCACCTTGCGCATATCCTGCTGCACGATCTCATCCAATTCAGTAATCGTATCGGTTCCAGACTCTTCCAGATAGTCGAAGGAGAGCCGTTTGCCATCCTTGACCATAATCCCATCCCGTCCAAGCTTCCATCCGGCCGATTCCAGCAGGGCCATTGCCTTCGCCGGATCATAGCTCACCGGGTAGATACCCTTTCGCATCTCCGGCGTCAGAAATTGAGTGAAGCTGAGCGGCACCGGCCCGTAAGAAGGGTCGGCATGACCATGTGCGTAATCTTTGACGATGGCTTCTTGATCGATCGAATCGATCATGGCGTCGCGTACCCGCACATCGTTGAAAAACGCGACTTTCGGGTTTTTGAAGTTCACATAGATGACATCTTGATAGGTCGTCTGCGGCAGCACTTCGACGTGCAGGCCAGGATAATGATGGATGGAATTGTACAGATCATTCGGGAGCTGCCCTTCATCCAGGTCGCCCGATTCCACCCCTTGCACGGAAGCACCATCTCCTTGCAGAAATCTGAACACCAGCCGCGAGAAATGCAATTTTGCTCCTTCCCAGGCCGGATTTGGCACGAAGGCGGCATCGAGCCCGACATCAAGCCGTGCAAGTTTCAATGGCCCGTCAACGACACTGAAAAATGCCGGCGAGCTTTGCTTATCCTGCATCTGGTCAAGCGTATAATTTTTCCAGACATGCTCCGGCAGTGGCGACAGCCCGGCGATCCCGTTAAAAATGAACCAGATCGGGTTCACAGGATGGGTCGTGGTAACGACAAGCTGTGCCGGACTCAGCACCTTCAGGGATTTGACAATGTCGGGCAGTCCGCCGGCGCCGTATCCCGGCCAGTTTGGTCCCAGTGCCTTGGCCAGGCGAAAGTAATAGGCGACATCCCCGGCGGCGACCGGCACGCCATCG
>JAMFRY010000018.1 GCA_026225015.1 Alphaproteobacteria bacterium | reverse complement strand
CATCCGTCCATACCAATACTGCGCATTCACCACGCTCTCGGCAGCCCGCTTCATCCAGAACGCCGCCCGAATCTCATCCTTGGGCACACTCACGCCGCGCGCCAGGCACACGGCGTAATTATAGGCGCCGACCAGATCCCCAGCCTCAGCCGCCTGCTCAAACCATTCATGCACCGGCGGCGGGGCAGTGAGTTTCCCGTCCGTCGCGCCCGAAAGCAGCAGGCTCGCCAAATCCGCCTGCGCCACGCGATCCCCGGCCTCTGCCGCCTTGGTGAACCACTTCGCGGCCTCATCGGGATCACGCGCCGTTCCCGCGCCGGTAAGATACAGCATCCCCAAGGCCCGGGCAGCGGTTTGGTGCCCGCCTTCCGCCGCCATCCGGAACCACATTCCGGCTTCCGCGTAGTTCGGCGGCAATGCGCCTCCGCGCGCGTAGAGATCACCGAGCAAGGCAGCCGCCTCCAGATCCCCGGCCAGAGCCGCCCGCCGCAGCCAAGACTCGCCATTCACCTGATCGGCCTTAACGCCCTTTCCCTCATACAGGATCATCCCGTATTTCGCCTGGGCGTTGCTTACCCCCGCCTCGGCCGCGATCTTGTAGTGCGCCGCCGCCGCCGCCGCATCTTCGTGCACGCCGATCGCCCGTTCATAAACTACGCCCAGGTAATAATGCGCGCTCGGCAAGTTCGCCGAAGCTGCCTGTTTGATGTACTCGATCGCCGCCACCGTCGCCTCGCCGGTTTCGGCCCTGCGCATCAGCACCAGCCCATAGCCAAGCTGGCCTTGCGCGCAGCCCGCTTGCGCCGATTTGCCATACCAGATTTCCGCTTGCGCCTCGTCTCGGAGGCGGTCCGGACCGCCGGTGAGAATATAGCCAAGAACCGCCTGTGCATCCGCCGAACCCGCCTCTGCTGCCTTGCGCGCCCAGAACAAGGCCGCATCGTGATCAGCCGCGGGCGTCTCCTGTGGCGCGAACAAACCGCTTGCGCTCAACACCGCTTGCGCCGGCAATCCGAAGAGATGCAAACTGGCGAGATTCTTCTGGCTTTCCACGAACCCCTGTTCGGCGGCGCGATGAAACCAGCGGCCCGCTTCCACCACGTTGCGCAACACGCCCTCGCCTTGCAGGTAGCATTGCCCAAGCTCATGCGCCGCTTCCGCGATGCCGGCTTGTGCAGCGGATTCGAACAACCGCGCCGCGCGCGCCGCTTGGCCTTGCCCGCGCAACGCCTGCGCCCGTGCAAAGGCCCGCTTTGGACTGCCGGCCGCCAGCCGATCGGCCAAGTGCTGTACGGGGTTGCCCATTATGGTTCGTGCAGACTGTCATAGGCCACAGGCAAGATACGCCGCGTGAAGTAGCCCATGATCGTGCGTGTGCCCACCAGCACGTCGGCGGAAAGCGGCATGCCGGGCTCCAGCCGGAAACCCGGCGGCGTGTTATGCAGGCTCAACTCGGCCAGCGAGATTTCCGTCTTGTAGTATAAGGCCTGCGGCGATCCCGGCATTGGCGGCCCATTCACCTGCTGGCCCGCCTGATCGTAGGGGTTGAAACTGTCCGGGCTAACCGAAAGCACCACCCCCTCCGCCGTGCCGTATTGTATGAAAGGCAGGGTGTCGAATTTGATCTTCACCTTGTCGCCGACATGCACATAGCCGGAATCACTGCCGCTCATATCCGCCTCAACGCGCAGCGGCGCGTTTACCGGCACCAGTTTCATCAGCGTCTGTCCGGATTGCAGCACCGACCCCACGGACACATCCGCCACCGAAAGCACGATGGAATCGCCGGGCGCGGTCAGCTCCACAAGTGAATTGTTCAGCTTGGCTTTGGCCAGCGCCTGCACCGCCTGGGTGAGATTATTGGTGGCGTCCAAAAGCTGCTGCGAAACCGTCGCGTTCCATTGCTGCTTGTAGGAAGCAAGCTGCGCCTGCTGCGAAGCAAGGTCACGCGCGGTCGCCGCCGCCGAAGACTGCGCCGTGGCGAGATCGCCGGCGACACCCAACCGGTCATTGGTAGCAGCCAGCGTGTCGATCTTGCTGCCTACTTCGAGGTGCTGCAGATCCTTGCGCATGGTCTCGACATTGCTTGCAACGCCCAGCCGCTGGCGGTCATAGGCCGCCTGCTGCTGATAGCCGGCGATATTGGTCTGGGCTTCCTGGATCTTGGCCTCATAGCCCTGCACGGCGGCGTTATACTCCCCCACCTGCTGATAATAGGTGGAAACCTGCAGCGCGGCGGCCGGGTTTGCCGGGTCCGGGTTATAAATCTGGCCATTTTCCTGCGCCTGCAGCCGCGCCACCTCGGCGCCGTAGGCTTGCGTCTGCGCGGTCAGCGCGGTCAGGTCAGCGCTGGCATAAGTCGGGTCCAAGGTCGCTAGCACATCGCCTTTATGCACGATCTGCCCGCTCTGCACGTTGATCGACTGCACGATCGCGGTGGCGAAGGGCTGCACCACGATGGTCGAGGCGGAGGAGATCAGCTCGCCACGCGCCGAAACGATCTTGTCCACCCGCATCAGCGAGGCGATCACGAGCGCGCTGAGCACCAGCAAGGTGATCCACACCGTGGTCAGACGGGCCGCAAACGGTACCGGCAATGCGATGACGGCAGAGGTCGGCGATTGAAATTCCAGCACCGTCAGCGGCAATGCCTCAGCCTCGCCTGCTGGCCGCCCCGGCGCCTTGCCGCCATATCCCAAAGCCATCTTAAGCTCCCTGCGCGAAAGCGGGCGCGTTATGCGGGCGCGCGCGTTGCGGATCCAGATGCCGGTTCTGTTGCAACCATAAATGGCGATAAATCGCGCAGCGCTCCACCAGCGCGGTATGCGGCCCGATATCCACGGTACGTCCCTTATCCAGCACCATGATCAAATCGCAATCGATCAGCGAAGAGAGCCGGTGGGAAACAATCACCATCGTCCGCCCTTCGGCGATGCGAAGCAGGTTGGCGTTCACCAGCGCCTCGCTTTCCGGGTCCAGCGCGCTGGTGGCTTCGTCCAGGATCAGCACGCGCGGATCGGAAACCACGGCCCGGGCGATCGCCAAACGCTGCTTCTGCCCGCCGGAGAGGTTTGGCGAATTTTCCTGGATAAAGGTGTCATAGCCGTTCGGCAGCCGCTCGATGAATTCCTCGGCGCCGGCCAGCCTTGCGGCCTGCACCGCATCCTCGAAGGAGAGCCCCGGCCTGCCGGCCAGAATATTGTCGCGCACCGAGCCGCGGAACAAAAAATTATCCTGCAGCACCATGCCGAAATTTTTCCGCAAATGCCGCAGATTGATCTCCCGCATATCCGTACCATCGATCTTGATGGCCCCGGTATAGTCCCGGTTGATGCCCTGCAGCAGCCGGGTGATCGTCGATTTGCCGGAACCGGACCGCCCGACCAACCCCAGCATGGTGCCGGCGGGGATGGAAAAGCTCACATGCTCCAGCGCTGGCGTCTTGGTGCCCTCGTATTTGAAGGTCACATCGTCGAATTCGATTGCGCCTTCGAATTTTGGCCGCAGGCCATGCGTCAGCGCACGCTTCTCGGTCGGCCGGTTGAGCACCGACCCAACCTGGGCGATGGCGGAACGGGCGCGTTGCACGTCCTCGACCAGCCCGGCCAAGCTCACCAGCGGGCCGGCCACCCTGCCGCCCAGCATCATGAAGCCGAACAGACTGCCGATGACCAGCGGGTTGTTGGTGGTAATCGCCTCATAGGCGCCGAGCGCCAGCACCCCGGCCTGGGCGTAGCGCTGGAACGGCATGGTGAGCGTCGCCGGCCAGTTGGCGAGCTTTCCGGCTTCCAGATGCAATTCGGCGGTTTCCGCCACGCGCCGGTCCCAGTCGGCGGCGCGCATCGGCTCCAGCGCCAGGGACTTGACTGTGCGAATGCCGTAAATGCTCTCCACCATCACCGAACCCTTGGCGGATTCCGCGGCGATGATCTTGTTCGTCATGCGGCTCATCGGCCCCAGAAAGGCGACGATGACCAGGCTGACGCAGATCGAGGCGATCAGCACAGTCCAGGCCAGACCGGCATTCATGTAGAACAGGATGGGCAGCAGCAGCAGCACCATGAACACGTCGATGAAGGTGGTCATCAACCGGCCGGTCAGAAATTCCCGCACCTGGTAGATCTGCGCCATTTTATAGGAAAGCTCGCCGGCCTGGTTGCGCTCGAAAAAATCGATCGGCAAGCTCAGCAGCCGGTCGAATATCAGCAGGTTCAGCCTGGCATCCAGCTTCGCCGCCAGCAGCACCGTGAGCAGTTTCCGCACAAAGGTGAGTATCATCTCGAAAATCAGAGCCACGATCAGGGCAGTGACAATCAGCACCAGGGTGTTGACGCTGCGATACTGCACCACGGTATTGATCGTGGTCATGATCATCAAGATTGGCAGCACGCTCAAAATCGTGATGGTGACGGAAGCAACGGCCATATCCCGCAGAATCCGCTTCTCGCCCCAGACCAGGCGGGTTAGCATGCCAAGGCTGAAGGGCTTCTCCTCCTCGGCGCCCTTGCTGGTTGCCCGTACCAGCAGGCAGCCGCCGCTCCAGACCTGCTTGAGCTGCATTTCATCGACCACCACCGGCGCATCGGTGGCAGCCTCGCGCGGATCGCGCAGCAGCAGCACGCCATGCTCCGTATTGCGCCCGACCAGCAGCGCGGCGCCGCCATCGTCCAGCAGCAGGATTACCGGCGCCGGATCATCGATTTTGAGCAGTTGCTTAAAGCTCAAAGGCACACCGCGCGCCCAGAGCCCGGACTCCCGCAGCCAGTCGATCAGCTCGGGCGGCGTGGGGGCTTGGCTTTCGGCTTTCAGCTTGATGGTTTGCGGGTCGAGCTCCACGCCATGATAGCGTGCGACATTCATCACCGCGGCCAGCCGCGCCAGCCCAGGCAAGCCACCGTTCAATCCGGCGGCCCGCGCGGCTTCAACCGCATCGGGGTCGTTCACGTCAATGTAGTTTGGCGAACTGTCCATCAAGATGCATTCCTATCAGCATTTCACGATGCCCCATAAACCTTATAGCCCGATTAATGGGCAATGCCTTAACGGAAAATGGACTTTGTGTAACTGGGTTTGTTCATAATTTCGCAGCGTACCGTTATAGGCGCAATCCGCTCGAAACCGCCATGTCCAAGTTGCGGCTTCAGATCTAGGCGAGACGCGACCAGAGATTCCGGCGCGACGGCGTCTGCCTGGCGGCGCTGACCGGCGGACGCGCCAATCCGTAGCACACCGGCCCTTGCTTCGACCCCGGCCAATGCCAGGCGCCTGGCGATGCGCCCCGGCGACAGTGATCAGCAACGAAGCCTTCCCGCTAAAGTCGTACTATAGGACAAACTCGCAATCATAGCGCGAGACTGTCAACGCTGAAACTATCATTGCATAGTGAATACATTATAGACTGGAGTTCGTAGCGGCGTTTGTTGCTTCTGGGAATCACGACCATAGTTGGTACGCGATACTGTTGCTCTCTGCCACCGCGCTGCTGGCCATTCAGCTAAGCTGAGTTGGGTTGCGGAGCGTAACGGCACAAAAAAAGTTGAGGCTTTGGCCGGACAGGAACTGCGTTGCTTTTCATTAATATTGCGATGGGAAATTCCACTTCTCTGAACGGCAACATGTAATTGAGAGGTGGCTAATATTTTACCCGGAGCAATCTGCCGAACTTGATGTTATCTGACCGGCTTCTGGCGCTTCAATCCTTCGTGGAATCGCAACCCCTATCCTCCTGCTCCGGCACGCAACCTTACAGCGAGCAAGGCGGTGTAACGAAGGAGGTGTTGGTCGCAGGCTCCATATACATTCTTAGCCTCGGTTTTCTTTTCTCATGCGGTGGAAATGCCGTTGAACCGTCTCGGCACGCGTTCATAAATTGACTAGTACCTTGTCACAGTGGTTTTGACTCTTTGGCGTGGCCTGGGTAGGCGCGGGCCAGTTTTATGCGCGCGTGTTTGGTGGTGAACATCCATTTG
>JAMFRY010000194.1 GCA_026225015.1 Alphaproteobacteria bacterium | reverse complement strand
GCTTGATCTGGCGCCCGATGAACCGGAGCGCGATCATTGCGGTTCCTGCGCGGCCTGCGAAGTGTCCTGCCCGACCAATGCGTTGATCGATGGCCGCATCGAGCCGCGCCGCTGCATCGCCTATCTGACCATCGAACTCGAAGACGCGATTCCCGAGCCGCTGCGCGCCGCCATCGGCAATCGCATCTACGGCTGCGATGACTGCCTGGCCGCCTGCCCCTGGAATAAATTCGCTCAGGCCGGGCGGGAGGCGAAACTGGCGCAGCGGGAAGATCTGGTGGCACCGGAGCTGGAGGGCTTGGCGCGGCTGGACGATGCGGCGTTCAGGGCAAAATTCAGCGGCTCGCCGATCAAGCGGATCGGCCGCAACCGGTTTTCGCGCAATGTGGCGATTGCGATCGGCAATAGCACAAATCCGGCCTTGCTGGGTGCCGCCCGGGCGCTGGCGGCGGATGCGGATGCAACGGTGGCGGAGGCTGGAAGCTGGGCGGCTGGGCGGTTGGCGCGGGCTACGCGTTAAGGCTCTTTTGCATGGTGACGACGTCGAGCCAGCGGTCGAACTTGTAACCGACTTTGCGTATGGTGCCGGCATGGGTGAAACCGAGGCTGGCATGCACGCCGATCGAGCCGGTGTTCTCGGAATCGCCTATCACCGCCAGCATTTGCGTGAAGCCGGCATTGGCCGCGTGCGCCAGCAGCGCGGTGACGATCGCCTTGCCGACGCCCTGGCCGCGTACCGTCTCGCGAACATACACGCTGTCTTCGGCGCAGAAGCGATAGGCGGAGCGGTTGCGGAACTGCGAATAATAGCCAAAACCCAGCACGCCGGAGGCATCGCGGGCGACCAGCCAGGGCCAGCCGGCGCCGGTGACCGCCTGGACGCGGGTTGTCATCTCCTCGAGCGAGGGAGGAATTTCCTCGAACGTTCCCGTACCGTATAATACGTGATGGGCATAGATGGCCTGGCAGTCGGCCAGGTCATCGGTGTTGGCGGCGCAGATTTCCATGCCGGCAGCTTAATATCGCCCGGTGTTTCCATCAAATAAGAAAAATGGATGGCCGCGCTTTGCGGATAAGGTGACAACCGGTTGAATTCCTGCGAATCGCTAAATGCGCTATCCTTTGCAAACAATGCTACAGCCGGGATTGCGCGCGTGAACGGCAGACTTGTCTTGAATTTGAGGTTGGATGTCTGAACTCCTAGCGCTACGCCCAGGCCCGGCCATTTCCGTTATCGTTCCCTGCTACAATGAGCGTGATAATGTCGTGCCGATGGTCGCGGCGCTTGATGCGGCTTTGGCCGGGCTTGCCTGGGAAGTTATCTTTGTCGATGACAATAGCCCTGACGACACGAGCGTGACGGCGCGCAGCATCAGCCATGAGGATGCGCGGGTACGCTGCATTCGCCGGGTCGGGCGGCGCGGCCTTGCCTCGGCCGTCATAGAAGGAGCGCTCTCGGCCAGCGGCGCGCTGATCGCGGTGCTGGATGGAGACCTGCAACATGACGAAACCCGTTTGCCGGCGATGTTCGCGGCGCTTGAGGCCGGCGCCGACATCGCGGTTGGCAGCCGCCATGTGGGCGGCGGATCATCCCAGGGGCTTTCGTCGCCGCTGCGGGTTTGGCTGTCCTCGGAAGGCATCAAGCTGGCGCAGCGCCTTACGGGAACGTCGCTGAACGACCCGATGAGCGGATTTTTTGCGCTGCGGCGCACTTTATTCGATCAACTGGCGCCGCGGCTGATGGGGCAGGGATTCAAGATATTGCTGGACTTGGTACTCGCTGCCCAGACGCCGCTGAAACTGGCAGAAGTTCCCTATCAGTTCCGGCCTCGCCGCGCCGGCGAGAGCAAGCTCGACGCCTTGGTGATTTTTCAATTCGCCGGATTGCTAATCGATAAGGTGCTGCACGGCGTATTGCCGTTGCGCTTCATGGGTTTTGCAGCGGTTGGCGGCGTTGGCATTCTGATAAATCTGTTGGTACTGCTATCGGCGCAGCATTTGGGTATGACATTCGCAGCTGCTCAGACACTGGGCACCGTGGTAGCGATGGTTGCCAATTTTCAGATGAACAACTCTTTAACCTATCGGACGGTCAGGCTCAAAGGCCGGCGTTACTGGCTTGGCCTGCTATTGTTCATGTTGGTCTGCGGCTTGGGCGGCATTGCCAATATCGGCATCGCCCGGACGCTGCACGCCGATAGCATCACCGCCGCCGCCGCCGGGACGGCCGGCGCCTTGATCGGAGTTGTTTGGAATTATGCAATGTCAGCCACGCTAGTTTGGCGCACCCAATAGAGGCGCTGGCTACGTCCAGCTCCCAACGAACCAGTAAATATCGGTGTAATGAGGCGCTAGCAGTTTGC